>NZ_JBSGXD010000025.1:0-32898 GCF_053609225.1 Rhodococcus sp. NPDC054953
ACCAGGACCCCGCCTTCCGGATGGTGTTCGCGCGCCTGGTCACCCACTATTGGGGCAACGATCACTTCCTGCGCGAGAACCAACTGATCGACGGCATGACGCGGCTCGCTGGGATCCCCGCGATCCTCGTGCACGGCCGACACGATGTGTCCGGCCCGCTCGACACCGCATGGGAGCTTTCCCGCCGGTGGGACGGCAGCCGGCTCGTCGTCGTCGACGATGCCGGCCACGGCGGGGGGAGTTTCATCAGCGAGTTCGTCGAAGCGATCAACTCTTTCGCGAGGACGAACCCCACCGCCTCGGGCCGGCCGGCAGTTCGATGTCAGCTCACCTGAGCAGGAACTCGAGGGTGACCCGCTCGAATCCCTCCTTGGCTTCGATCATCACCCAGTGCCCACAGTTCGGGAAGACGTGCAACTCGGCGTTCGGGATCAGCCGCATCGGGATCATCGGCATATCCGGCGGGCACTGCCGGTCATCGCGCCCCCACGTCAGCAGCGTCGGGCATGCCACCTTGCCCATCATCGACCAGTAGGGCGGTAGGCCGGAACTGGCCATCGCCTGCTGCTGCGCCTCGAAAGCCTTGGAGCCGTACATCGCGGCCAACGTCGCGTGCGATGCCGGATCGTTAGCCGTCTCCCAGCGTTCCTCGATCCGCTCCTCGGTGACCACGGACCGGTCGTACACCATGCACTCGAGCCAGCGGACCAACTTCTCGCGACTCGGTCCGTCGGCGAAGTCCTGCAGCAGACGAGTTCCCTCACTCGGGTTCTGGCTGAAGATGTTCGGCCCCACCCCGCCAATGGTGACGAGCCTGCTCACCCGCTCGGGGTGCTTCATGGCCACGTTGACGCCGATGACTCCGCCCATCGAATTGCCGATCATCGCGGCGGAGTCGATGCCGAGTGCGTCCATGAAGCGGATCACCGACGACCCCGCCGTCAGCACCGGATGGCCAGCGACGGGATCGCTCACGCCGAATCCGGGGAATTCGAGGACATAGCAGTGGAAGTGCTCGGCGAACACCTCGAGGTTTCCCCGGTAGTTCCGCCACCCGCTGACCCCGATGCCGGAGCCGTGCAGCAACAGCAATGGCGGCCCCTCGCCCGCTTCGTGGTAGCGCAGCACCCCCTTGTCGGTGGTGATCTCCCTCTTGGTCCCCTCGTATGTCACGTCCATCCCGCCACACTAGAACACGTTGCAGTTTGCCGGTCGGGTGTAGGAGAGGACTCGGGGCTCCCGGACCCCTGGTACACCACCTACACCGCAGCGCGGCCAGCCCTGCGCACGACACGAGCACGCTGGGCGCAGCTGGCCCTGACCGGGATGAGCGACGTCAGAGCACTTCGCATTTCGGTACCGGAGTCGCGGCTACGCGCTGGCTCGGCCGTCCGGAAGCTTCCAGTGCGGTCTCGGAAAGTGGCAGGTGTACCCGTCCGGGTAGTGCTGCAGATAATTCTGGTGCTCGGCCTCCGCTTCCCAGAATGTGCTGGCCGGGGTCACCTCGGTCACTACCTTGCCTGGCCATCGACGTGAGTCGTCCACATCGACAATCGTGCCCAGGGCGATGCGCTTTTGATCGTCGTCGAGATAGAAGATCGCCGAACGGTATGCGGTCCCGATGTCGTTGCCTTGACGGTTCTCCGTCGTGGGATCGTGGATCTGAAAGAAGAACTCGAGCAGAGCTCGGTAATCGGTTCGCGCGGGATCGTAGGTGATTTCTACCGCCTCGGCGTGACCTGGATGATTGCGATAGGTGGGACGGTCGTTATGCCCTCCGGTGTAGCCGACTCGCGTTGACACCACACCCGACTGCTTGCGGATCAAGTCCTCCATGCCCCAGAAGCATCCGCCAGCCAGAATTGCCTTCCGCGCGTCGGCCATCCCTACTCCTCCCCGATCAATGCCAGACAGGTCCACGACCCCGCCCCTCGCTTCCTCGACAGGATTCGCTGCTGGCCTGGCATTCGTAGATACCCGCTCGCACAAACCTATCCGAGCCCTGTCCCGTACACCGCCCCTCGCCGATCAACGGCACTCGCCTGCGCTAGGTTCCCCCGATGAAGACCCTGACAATCGCCTCGTTCGTCACGGTTCTCTGCACCGTCTCGATATGGCTGTGCACCGCGCTGGCCATAGCGCTCGAGGGTCAAGTCGATCTCGACGAGCGGTTCGTGGTGATGGTCGTATATCCGACGATTCTCGGGCTGCTGGCTTCGTTGGTGGGAGCAGCGGCCGGTGTGGCAATTCTCATCCGGCGCGCCAGCCACGGCTGGCCAGGCACTGCGATGGCGGTGGGGCAGCTACTCACCTGGGCCCTGGCTATCGGAATCATCGTGTGGGCGATGGTGTTTCCCTCCACCGGATGGGAGCTCATTGCGCTGCCCCTCGCGTTGATGCTGGGGCAGGTCGTGGTCGCGATCGGCCTGCTCGAGCCGGTGGCTCGCCGACTGAGGGGCGCCGCGCGCAGCGCCGTCTCTGCTTCGCGACGTTGATGTGGAGCCGAACATCCTCGTACACCACGGTGTAGGGCACATCCTCGTCGGTGTCCGGATCGCCGGAATCCGAGGGGTCCGGCAGTTCCGCCATCTGCTCGACGACGATCTGGGCGCGCGCCGCACCCGGATCGAACATCTCCTGAAACGGCCCGACGAACGACCCCCCGAGTCCGCGGTGCTTCGCACGAATCGCGGCCCACCCGAGCAACACTATCGGGCCGATCGTGACAAGCAACAGCAACGCGTCCCCACCCATGCCCGCGAGCGTACCGACGTATACCTCCGATTCCACTGGAGGCAGAGCTGCTACTGCGAGCCCGAAGGTGTAGACCGGTTGCGCGCCGCGAGATCCGGCGGTCTGCCGTCGACTCGTTTGACGGGCAGCCACGTCGCGAGGGTGCGCGCAAGCGATCCGAGGAGGCGCTCGCCGTACACGCACAGGGTCTGCTCCCAGGGGTGCCCGACCGTCCCCTCGCTGAGGTCGTCGCGCAGGAAGATGTAGTAGTCGCCGTCGGGGTAGACGGGAACCCGCCACTCGGTGTCGCGGGTCGCGGCGTGGACCGCCGCGTCGAGCCGGTAGCAGGTGTGCTGCCAGTCCAACACCACGAACGTCGGATCCTCGGCGAACTCGGTGACGAAGCAGCGCAGCGCCTCCGCGTTCACCGCGTCGAATCGGCTCGACCAGGCGCCCGCGATCTCCGCCGGTGCCGTGAGGTCGAACGTGATGGAGGGTGTCGGTTCGGCGATCGCCGGCCAGGACGATGCGGTGACGCCCGGCCGGAACCCGAACCGGTCGGTGAACCGATCCCAGTAGCGATCTTGGTCCCGCAACTCGGTCCAGCCGGGCGGCAGCGAGTTTCCGAAGTCGAGCGTGCGCCTCATCAGTGGGGGAACCTCCTTCGGCTGCCCCTCAACCCGGTCTCGCCGAGGACGATCCTCGCGACCGTCATTGCCCGCGGTCCACGATCGTCACGGCTCCAGCTGCCTCACCCGGGTCGCCCGGAACGAGTACCCGTCCTGCTCCGCTCGCTCCCAGTCGAGATCGACTGTCGCGCCGACGGTCAACGCGCGGAATCCGGTCCCGTCGATGTTGCTGTAGTGGGCCCAGCATCCGCCGGGGGTGGCCGGGGAGTCCAGCACGCCCCATCCCCGCTCGGCGTGCCACTCCCGCACCGTTCCCCTCGTCAGTTCCACGACCATGACGATCTCACGCCCTCGGCACACAATGACGGCCCGAAACGCCGGAAGCCGGAACGAATCCCGCTCGGTCGGGCGTCTATGCGCCGGCGGCGCTCCCCAGTACTCGATCGAGGAGATGGTCGACGAGGTCGACCGCCGATTGCGGGGTGCCGTACCCCTGCAGCATGCCCTGGGCGAGTCCGCCGGTTGCCATCAGCACGAGTTCGGCGTCGAGCTCGGGATTCCCCTGAGTCGGTGCTCCGGCGGGCCGGGCTCGCCGGAGTTGGTCGGCGACGATCGTGGTCAATGCGCGTGGCGCGGCGAAGGTCTCCTCGGCCGTGATGCCCGCGCCGGTGATCGCCGCCCACCCGAAGGCGCCGAGCACGTACACCTCCTCGCGGCGCCGGTCGTCGAGGGGAAGCAGTTCGGTGAGGACGGCGCGGATCGCCTCGCGCGGGGTGGCGTCCGCGCCGAGCGCCGTCCAGCTCTGCATGAAGCGGGCGCCGGCATCCTCCATCACCGAGCGGTGGGTGGCCAGAAGGAAGTCCCTCTTGGTGCCGAAGTAGTACTGGACCAGCCGGACCGAGATCCCCGCCTCCGCAGCGACGGTGTGAAAGGTGACGGACTCCAGTCCGCCGCGGACCATGACGCGCCGCACAGCGTCGGTGATCTGGCGTCGCCGCGCTTCATGGTCGGCCAATCGTGGCACCGGACTGTCCGCCTTCCCCGCCATCGACGTGACGATGGCTCCACGTACCACGGTTATGGTACGAACAAACCATAACCGTGGTACGTTCATATCAACAAAGGAGGGAACGTGCCGAAGATCGGGCGATTCACCAACGAGAACGCGAAGAACGAGTTCCTGCGCGCCTACGACACCGCGGCCGCGAAGTGGCCGGTGCCGTCGACGACCGCCGATGTCGAGACATCGTTCGGGACGACGCGGGTGCGCAGGTCGGGCAGCGGCGAGGGGACGCCGATCGTGTTGCTGCCCGGTATCGGCGGTAACGGGCTGGCGTGGTTTCGGTTCATCGAGGACCTGGCCCGCGACCACGTCGTGTACACCCCGGACGTGATCGGGTGGGCGGGCCGGTGCGTGCAGACCGCGCCGCTGCGCGACGCGCGGGACGTGGCGACGTGGATGGCGGAGGTGGTCGACGGGCTCGGCGCGGATCGCGTCCACCTCGCGGGCAACTCGCTTGGCGCCTGGCTGGCCGGGGCGGTCGCGGTGTATCGCTCCGACCGTCTCGCGAGCCTGACCATGCTCGAACCGAGCGCCGCGACCTTCGCCAAGCCGAGTTGGGGTCTGCTACTGAAGTTCCTGGCGGCGGGAATGCGACCGACCCCCGAGCGGATGCGCAAGCTCAACAAGTGGCTGATGCCCGGCTTCGAGATGTCCGACGACGAGTTCGCCGTCGCGATGGCGGCCGTGAAGTACCGGATGGCGATGCCGTGGGACCGCACGTTCACCGACGATCAACTGGCCGCCATCGCGGTGCCGACGCTGGTGCTCTTCGGCGCCGACACGGTCGTCGCCGATCCCGAAGCGGGCGCCGCCCGCGCCAACGCCACCATTCCGTCGGTCGAGACCGAGATCTACCCGGGCGTCGGGCACGACCTGATGTGGGCGAACCCGGATCAGGTCATTCCGCGCTTCCTGGCCTTCACCGACAGTCACGACCCGATCCGATCCTGAATCACCGGTGGTTGTGGTGCCGCCCGGTGCCACCCCTGCCCGCGGCGGCGGTCCGGCGAGCATCGGGCCGCGGCACACGGCAGAGGTGATGCATCACTCCAGGCGCCTCTGCGACAATCTCGGTCCAAGTGGGCAGGGGAGGACGACATGGGAAACTTCATCGCGGATCGGTACGCCCCGGTTCGACAGGAACTGGTCGAATACAATCTCGACGTTCGAGGCGTGATCCCCGACTGGCTTGACGGACGGTACCTACGGAATGGGCCGAATCCTGTCGCCGACGTTTCACCCGACGAGTACAACTGGTTCACCGGCGACGGGATGGTCCACGGCATTCGGTTGAGTAATGGTGACGCACTCTGGTACCGCAATCGCTGGGTCGACTCGGAAGTGACTTCGCGACTGTTGAAGCGGACGGCCCCGGACGAGCACGGGAGGTCGCCGCTCCACGGCCCTTCTGCGAACACAAACGTAATCGGGTTCGCGGGCCGGACGTTGGCACTTGTCGAAGGAGGAACTGCCTGCGCAGAATTGTCGAGCGACCTCGAGACAATCGACGTCTGCGACTTCGACGGAACCGTGCGCGGGGGCTACACCGGACACCCGGTGCTCGATCCGGACACCGGAGAGTTGCACGCCGTTTCCTACCACTTCGGGCGCGGAAACACCGTGCAGTACACCGTGATCGGTCCAGATGGTCGCCTTCGATGCAAGATGGCGGTCCCGGTCCAGGGCAGCCCCATGATGCACGCATTCTCGCTGACTCGGGACTACGTTGTGCTGTACGACCTACCCGTCACGTTCGATCCGCGGTCGGCTGCCCAGGTTGGTGTGCCCCGCCCGCTGCGTCCGCTTGCCCAGCTGGCGCTGAGTGCGATCGTCGGCAACGTGCGTGTTCCCCCGGTGATGATGAACCGGATGCCGCGAATACCCGCTGGGCGCTTCCCCTATCGATGGAACCGAAACTATCCCGCACGAGTCGGTCTGCTGCCGCGATCGTCGCAGGATCCGACGACGGTCACCTGGGTAGAACTCGACCAGCCCTGCTACGTGTTCCACCCGATGAACGCCCACAATGACGATCGTGGGCTGGCAATCGACCTGGTAGTTCACGACAGAGTCTTCGACGCCGACCCCCTAGGCCCAACCGAGGGGCTGCCGCGGCTGGAACGGTGGCAGATCGATCAACGGACCGGGTCTCTCCGGCGTGACCGCCTCGCAGAGGAACACATGGAGTTCCCACGAATCGACGACCGGTGCGCCGCGAGCGCCTTCCAGCACGGCTGGGCCGTGGGCGGCACGGATGATGTGTCCGGGGAACACCGACTGTTCCGAACGAACACCGCTGCCGGGATCGCCGTACAGCGCGACTTCGGTAGCCATTCTGCGGTTGGTGAATTCAGTTTCGTCCCGTCCTCGCCCTCGGCGCCGGAGGGCGACGGCATCGTGATGGGTCTCGTGACCGACCTGGCCGAGAACGTCACTGACTTGCGGATTCTCGATGCCCAGAGCCTTGAGGATGTGGCAACTGTGCGTCTACCTCAACGCATTCCGGCCGGCTTCCACGGCAACTGGATCCAGGAACCGCACTGAGGAATCCATGCCTCGTGGTCCGACAACGCAGGGAACTACCACCGGCGTCGAGCATTGACCAGCCGGGGACCGACGGCCGCGAATGCGGCCGTCCCCCCGGCGAGCGCAATACCGACCAGCGCGGCCTTCCGAGGCAGTCCGCGGCGCGCGGCGTCGGCAACCACGACGGCGTCGATCAGGTCCATCGCGATCCCGGCACGCAGGTTCGCCCGACGCACCGTGGCATCCGGATGCAACGCGGCCGCACCCAACACGATGTCGCGCACACCAAATGCCTTGATCCACACGCCCCGATCACTGCCGGGGTAGGACATGCCCAACGCGGTGTAGACCTGCCTCGACGCGATCGCGGTGGTGGCGCCCCACACGATTCGTCCGACGCCGATGACGTGGGACACCACCCGCTCGGCCGAATCGTCCTGCTGATGCAAACCCGGTGCCGTCATGGCCGCCAGCTTGCCAGACTGGATCGGCTACCCGGAGACCAGCCGGAGCCTGCGCGCGAGGTCGGAGACGAACACCCGGCCGGGGTCGATGCGGTCCCGGATCGCCCGCCATTCCTCGAGTCGCGGATACATGCGGGCGATGCGGTCGGGAGTGCTGCGGGAGTCCTTGGCGAAGTAGAGCCTGCCGCCGAGGTCGAGGACCCGATCGTCGAGCTCGTCGCACAACCTGCCCAGTCCGTTGCGGATCGGGAAGTCGAGGCTGAGCATGTAGCCCGGCTGCGGCCAGGACAGCGGGGCCGGGTTGCCGTCACCCATACGCTTGAACACGTTGAGGAACGAGCGATGTCCGGACTCGGCGATCATTCGGATGATGTCGGCGAACTGGGCCTCTGCACCGAACGGCACCGAGAACTGGTACTGCAGAAAACCGCCCGGGCCGTATGCCCGGTTCCACTCCCCGAGCAGATCCAGTGGATGGTAGAACTGCGTCAGGTTCTGGATCGCGCCCCGGCCGTGGCGGGGGTACATCCGATACGCGGCCTCCGCCGCGATGCGCGTGGTGACCCTGTTGACCATCCCGCTCGGAAAGAGGTCCGGGACGGTGAACAGCTGTGGGGCGTTGAATCGCAACGGGTCCCGGCGAAGCTTCGGCGGGAGCTGGTCCAGGGTCGCGAGCGAGCCGCGGGTGAAGCCGGCGCGCCCCAACTTCGGGCCGGTGGAGATCGTGTCGGGCACCGACATCGAGTAGTCGTATCCCTCGTCGGAGCCGCCGGTCAGCAGTTCCATCGTTTCGTCGAGGTTCGCGGTGCGGTCGTGGTCGGCGATGAAGTACGCGGTCTCGGTGTGCTTCATCCGCACTCGCGCGCGAACGACGATGCCGGTCAGGCCCATTCCGCCGATCGTGGCCCAGAACAGGTCGCGGTCATCCCCCGAGGGGGTGAGGGTGCGGATCGTTCCGTCGGCGGTGAGCAGGTCAAGTTCGTCGACATGGTTGCCGAAGCTGCCGTGCGAGTGGTGGTTCTTGCCGTGGATGTCGGCACCGATCGCACCGCCGATCGTGACCTGCCTGGTCCCGGGCAGCACAGGAACCCAGAGTCCGTGGGGCAGAACGGCACGCATCAGGGTGTCGAGGCTGACTCCGGCGTCGACGTCGACGATGCCCGAGTCCGGGTCGATGCGGTGAATGCGGTCGAGGGCGGTCATGTCCACCACGAGTCCGCCCGCGTTCTGCGCGGGGTCACCGTAGCTGCGACCGAGACCGCGGGCGATGACACCGCGCGGACCCACGGTACGCACTGCACGGGCGATCACATCGAGGTCCGGGGTGGCGAGCACATCTGCCGGTGTCGCCGCACAGCGACCCCACCCGCTCAGGGAACGGCGTACGGAGTTGTACTCGGTCGTCACAGTCACTCGGTCCACACTAGTCACCGCACTGGATCGAGCGGCCGGATCGAACACCTGGTGCGAGGGGCGGAAATTCGATTGGCCGGACCCGCGTTGGCGATCGTCACCGGCTCGCGACGAGCGTGTCCAGCCACAGCCGGATCGTCGCGCGGCGGTCATCGACGCAGGGGGCGAGGGCACGGGCCCCGAAGGTGCAGTCGAATACCAGTCCCTCGAGCAGGCTGATCAGGTCGCGCGCTGCGACCGCCGGATCGCGTGCCCCGAGGGCGCCCATGAGTGCCGTCGCCGCGGGGAGCGAGAACAGGCACGACGCCAGCCCCGCGCGGAGCTCCTCGTTACCCGCGGCGTCGACGGCGAGCGCGTACCGGGCCAGCACGTCCCTGCGACGGTCGACCAGCAGCGTCTCGAGGTGGTCCGCGATGACCCGCCCCGCCTCCTCGGTTGTCCGCGGCGGATCCGACGAGGCGGCATCGGCGAAGTGCTCGCGGGATCGGGTCGCCAGGCGCGTGATCGCGGCCGACACCAGGGCGCGCCGGGTCCGGTAGTAGTACGAGGTCGAGCCGCGAGCGAGCCCGAGGCGCGCGTCGACTCCCTGATGGGTGAGCGCGTGGTTGCCGCCGTCGGCGGCGAGGTCGAGCGCGGCCTCGCAGATGAGATCTCGGCGGGAGCGACGGTGAGCCATGTCTCCATCCTCTCAATACTCTACGTTGCTAGAGTTTCGGCATGCGTTGGACCCGCAAATCTCCCCAGTCGCGCCGTTCACTCCGGGTGGATGAATCCGTGTTTGTGTCGACCGCAGCAGAATTGGGCTTCGCGCTCGATGACGCGCAGCGACGTGCCGCGGCCGCCCTCGCCGCCGACGACCGGAACCTGTACCTGTGGGGCCCCGTCGGTCGGGGCAAGAGCTGGTTGATGGCGGCGTACTTCGCCGCGCTGCCGACCGATCGGAAGATGCGGATTCACTTCCACGAGTTCTTCCGCGACCTGCACCTGGCCATTCGCAGGCACCGCAACGACCTGGACGCGGCCCTGGCGGATCTGCTCGGCGAGGTGGAGGTGGTGTGCTTCGACGAGTTCCACGTCCACGACCCCGCCGACGGCAGGTTCCTCGGCCGCCTGCTTCCCGCGCTCCTCCGCCGGGAGATCCGGATCGTCGTAACCTCGAACTACCCGCCCCGGGAGTTGCTGCCCAATCCCCTCTTCCATGACGACTTCGTTCCCACCATTGAGGTGCTCGAGCGCAACCTGACGATCATCGCCGTCGACGGACCCGTCGACTAC
The DNA here is from genome assembly GCF_053609225.1 of Rhodococcus sp. NPDC054953. Lineage (NCBI taxonomy): Bacteria > Bacillati > Actinomycetota > Actinomycetes > Mycobacteriales > Nocardiaceae > Rhodococcus > Rhodococcus sp. NPDC054953. The sequence goes on from NZ_JBSGXD010000025.1 coordinate 10,104, forward strand.
CGGACCACCGCCGGCCACGACGTGGGGTTTGCCGCCGGGTGGTGGCTCCACCCCGGCACCCCCGAACAGGTCGAACACCTCGGGCTGCACGCGCCGGGACCGGATGAGCACACGACCCTCACGCCGGCCGGGCACCCGATGCGGGTCCGCCGCGCGGCGGACGGCTGGATGTGGATCGACTTCGCCGAACTGTGCGAGAAAGCCACCGCCCCCTCCGATTACCTCGCGCTGACCCGGGACTGGCGCCGGTGGGTGATTGGCGGCGTGCCGGACCTGCGCTCGGCGGGACGGGAGCCGACACAGCGGTTCGCCAATGTCGTCGACGTGCTGTACGACCGCGACGTCACCGCCGCGTTCCTCGCCACGACGCCCCTACGGGCCCTCACTGGCGGCGCACAACTGCCCGCCGACATCGAACGAATCACCAGCCGGCTCGGGCAGCTTCGCCGCGTCGAGCTCAACGCGGCAGAACCGGAGCCGGTCGACGGATGTCGGCAGGCGCGGGCAACCACAATTTCGAGGCGACCGTAAGAACCGGCCGGCGGCCGGACACTACGGGATATGGCAGAGGAACAGCCGGAAGCACCGGCAGCGGACCCGACACATGCGGCCTACCCGGTGCGCCACCGGGCCAGCAACCCACTCAACGCCGCGACCGTCTCGTCGGGCCGGGTCAGCAGCCCGGCATGACCCGCGTTCGCTACCGTCACGATCTCGGTGTTCGCGCCCAAATGTCGTGCAGTAGCGGTCGACTCGTGGGCGGGGAAGAGCGGATCGTGGTCGAAGTAGACCAGCGCCGCCCGCACCTCGGCTGGCCACGGTGCGCCGACCGTTCCACCGGCGTCCTTCCAGTCCAACGCCACCTGCGCCTGACCCACCTCGCCATGCGGCGGCGCCCACTGATCCCCCTGATGAGCCAGGAGCTTCCACCACTGGGCGACCTTCTCGGAGTCGGCCAGCTCGGCCCCGCCGAGCGCCGTCAGCAACGTCATCAGGCGACTGAAGGGCCGGGGAACTTCCCCGGCACGTTCGGCGAAGGCATTCTCGGCGTCGATGACGGCATTGCGGATAGTGCCGTCGGCCCCGCCTGCACTGGCCATCAGCACCGCACCATCGATCCTGGCCGGTGCGCGGCGGGCCATTCGTTCCGCGGTGAAGCCGCCGAGCGAGTAGCCGATGACGGTGGCCCGCGCAATCTCCAGGTGGTCGAGCAGCTGCAGCGCGTCGTCGGCCATCGCGTCCAGCGACCAGGGCAGCGGGGGGCATCCCGACGGCTGCACTCCGCGCGCGGAGAACCAGATCACCCGGTGCCCGACCGCGACAAGAGCGTCGATCAGGCCGCTGAACTCCCAGGCGATCATCGGCTCCCCGGAACCACCGAGCAGCAGTACCGGAGAACCGATTCCGCGTTCCTCGTAGAACAGGTCGTGAGTGGGTAGCGACATACTAGGCACCCAGAAACCGTATACTTACTAATAGAAATTATCTAGGAAACGACATGAACCGCACTGACGTACTCGACCTCTTGACCATCCTGGGCATGCGCATGACGGCCGCAGCCGACCAGGGCAGCGCCATGCTCGGCGTCACCGCCACCGAAGCGCGGGCAATCACCTGTCTGCGGGAACACGGACCGCTCCGGCCGAGCGTGGTCGCCGATCACCTCGAGTCGTCACCCAGGCGCATGACCCAGGTCGCCGAGACACTTGAGGAGAAGCGGCTCATCACTCGCGAACCCGACCCCGACGACGGCCGAGCCAAGCGACTGACCCTGACCGCCGAGGGTGCCGCCATCGGCGAGAAAATCGCCACGCTCCGCGAAGCCTGGGCTCACCAGCTTTTCGGGCAGCTCCCCGACCGTGAGGTCGCCGACGTCGGCGACATCCTCACCCACCTCCTCCGCGCACTCCCCCGCACACCACACGGCCCGGCCGATGCACGGGACGCCGGTGTAGGTCGCGGCGGCTGAGCCGCCGCCCGGCTACGCGGCGTGGCTCGCGAGCCCCAGGTTGGTGAGCACCTCACGGGTGGCCCGCGCGAAGTTCAGGGTGATGAAGTGCAGGCACGGGGCGCCCTCGGAGATCAGCCGCTCGGCGAGCTCCGTCGCCACCTCGATGCCGACCTCCCGCACCGCGGCCCGGTTCTCCTCCGGCCCATCGCCAGCGGCCCTCGTCAGCCGCTCCTCCAGTGCCGCAGGCAGTTTCGACCCGGACAACTCAAGGCTGCGCCGCGCCGACCGCAGCGACGTGATCGGCATGATCTCCGGGATGATCGGCTTCGCCGCCTGCTCGGCGTCGAACTTCGCGACCCGATCCCGCAGCCGCAGGTAGTCGTCGACCTCGAAGAACATCTGGGTGATCGAGTACTCGGCGCCCGACCGCAGCTTCTGCACCAGGTACCGGGTGTCGTGGTCGAGGTCCGGGGCGCGGTAGTGCCCCTCCGGGAACGACGCAACACCGACGTGGAAGTCGCCCATGTCGCGCACCAACCGGACCAGGTCCTCGGCGTACTCGACGCCGTCGGGGTGCTTGACCCACTCACCGAGCGGGTCCCCCGGCGGGTCCCCGCGCAGGACCAGGATGTTGCTGATGCCGCGGTCCGCGTACGCGCCGCACATGGTGCGCAGCTCGTCGACGCTGTGCCCGACCGCGGTCAGGTGCGCCACCGGGAGCAGCGTGGTCTCCTCCGCCAGTTCGCCGGTGACGCGGACGGTGCGGTCGCGGGTGGAGCCGCCCGCACCGTAGGTCATCGACACGAACGCCGGGCCCATCCGCTCGAACTCGCGGACCGCCCGCCACAGCCGCGCCTCCGCGTCGGCGTCGCGCGGCGGGGAGAACTCGACGGAGAACGGGATTCGGCCGCCCGCGGCGCCGATGCGGTCGACGATCGACGGGGTGTGTGTCACCCATCCCTCGCTGGCCCGCCCCCTGACGGCATCAAAAGTCACGGCTCCAATCATAGGGGCGGGAGCTCAGCGCCCCGCCGGTGCCTTCACCTGTGACCGATAGGGTGGCGGTCATGAGCACCCCTCCCGACTCGACCACCTCACTCCCGGCGGCCGTCGAGTCGGTGCTGCGCACCTTCTTCGCCTCCCGGCGCACCGTCACCGACGGTGTCGGCGGCACCTACTCCGACGCCGCGGCCGCGCTCGAGGCGTTCGTGCTGCGCGGCGGCAAGCGGGTGCGCCCGGCGTTCGCGTGGACCGGCTGGCTCGGCGCGGGCGGCGACCCCGACGGCCCGGACGCGGACGCGGTGCTGCGGGTCTGCTCGGCCCTGGAACTGGTGCAGGCATGCGCGCTGGTGCACGACGACATCATCGACTCGTCCGCGACCCGCCGCGGCTTCCCCACCCTGCACGTGGAGTTCGCGAACCGGCACCGGGCGGGCGGCTGGGCGGGCGACCCCGCGAAGTACGGGGAGTCCGTCGCGATCCTGCTCGGCGACCTGGCGCTGGCCTGGGCGGACGACCTGATCCGCGAGTCCGGCGTCGACGCCGCCGCGCAGGCCCGGATCGCGACGGTGTGGTCGGCGATGCGCACCGAGGTGCTCGGCGGCCAGTACCTCGACGTGACCACCGAGGTGACCGGCGACGAGTCGGTGGCGGCGGCGCTGCGGATCAACCGGTACAAGACCGCCGCCTACACCATCGAACGTCCCCTGCACCTCGGTGCCGCGCTCGCCGGGGCCGACGACGCGCTGGTCGCCGCGTACCGCGAGTTCGGCACCGACATCGGGATCGCGTTCCAGTTGCAGGACGACCTGCTCGGGGTGTTCGGCGACCCCGAGGTCACCGGCAAGCCGTCCGGCGACGACCTGCGGGAGGGCAAGCGGACGGTGCTGTTCGCGGAGGCGCTGGTGCGGGCGGACGCATCCGACCCCGGCACCGCAGACTTTCTGCGGCGCGGCATCGGCGCCGACCTCAACGACGACCAGGTGCACCGGATGCGTCAGGTGATCACCGACCTCGGGGCCGTCGCGGCCGTGCAGGCCAGGATCGACGACCTGACCGCGACCGGGCTGCGTGCGCTGGACGCGTCGTCGGCGACGGCCGACGGCAAGACCCGCCTGCGGGAGATGGCGGTCGCGGTGGGCCGCCGCAGCGCCTGATGGTGCGCGCGGTGCCCGGGCCGACGGACCGGGTGGTGGTGATCGGCGCGGGGCTGTCCGGGTTGGCGGCCGCGCTGCACCTGCGCGGCGCCGGCCGCCAGGTGACCGTCCTGGAACGGGACACCACGGTCGGCGGCCGGGTCGGCGTCCATGCCGGACCGGGATACCAGATCGACAACGGCGCGACGGTGCTCACGATGCCGGAACTGGTGGACGACGCCCTCGCGGCGGTCGGCGCGCGGGCCGAGACGCTCACCCCGCCGCTGCGCCTGCGCCGACTGGACCCGTCGTATCACGCCCGGTTCGCGGACGGCACCGCGCTCCGCGTGTTCGCCGACCCGGACGCGATGGCCGCCGAGATCACCCGCGTCGCGGGCCCGGAGGAGGCCGTCCAGTACCGCAGGCTGCGGGAGTGGCTGGCGACGATCTTCACCGCCGACTTCGACAGCTTCATGGACGCCAACTTCGACTCCCCGCTCGACCTGGTCCGCACCGGCGCCGCGCGCCGCGACCTGTGGACGCTGCTGCGCAACGGCGGATTCGGCAGGCTCGGCCCCGCGGTCGCGCGCCACGTCAACGACCCGCGGCTGCAGCGGATCTTCACGTTCCAGGCGCTGTACGCCGGGGTCGCGCCTGCGCGGGCGCTCGGGGTGTACGGCGCGATCGCGCACATGGACACCTCGATGGGGGTGTGGTTCCCGGACGGTGGGATGCACCGGGTCGCGGAGACGATGGCGGCGGCGCTCACCGCGGCGGGCGGGACGGTGCGCCTCGCCGTCGAGGTCACCGGCATCGACCACGACGGCGGCCGCGCCACGGCGGTGCGGACCGCGGACGGCGCCGTGATCGACGCCGACGTCGTCGTGGTCACCGCCGACCTCGGATCCGGTGAGGCGCTGCTGCCGCGGCGCCGCCTCCCCCGCCGCCCGGTGCGGCACTCGCCGTCGGCGGTCGTCGCGCACGGCACCATCCCGACGTCGGTGACGCGGACCTGGGCCGACAGCGGCCACCACACCATCGACTTCGGCGCCGCCTGGGACCGCACCTTCGCCGAGATCACCGCGCGCCGCGGGCGGGGCAGGCTGATGAGCGATCCGTCGTTGCTGCTGACCCGGCCCGCGTGCACCGACCCGGGGCTGCAGCTGGTCCGCGACGGTATCGACCACGAGCCGCTGTCGGTGCTGGCGCCGTGCCCGAACCTGCGCAGCGCGCCGCTGGACTGGCCCGCGCTCGGCGACCCGTACGTCCGGGAGCTGCTCACGGTGCTGGAGCGGCGCGGCTACCGCGGCATCGTCGACCACTTCCGGGTCGACGTCGTCGACACACCGCACACCTGGGCGGCCCGCGGAATGGCGGACGGGTCGCCGTTCGGTCCCGCGCACCTGTTCGTGCAGACCGGGCCGTTCCGGCGCGGCAACCTCGATACCGGCGCCGAGAACGTGGTCCTCGCCGGGTCCGGGACCACCCCGGGGGTGGGGGTGCCGACGGTGCTGCTGTCCGGCAGGCTCGCCGCCGAACGGGTCCTCGGCCGGGCGCCCGTCCGGGCGGCGAACGGCAGGTGAACAGCATCACCGCGGGCTCGTTGCCCGGGTCCGCGGCCGGAACCACTAAACTGGGTCGCCGACACCGGTCCACCGCGCCGCCGCGGTGACCCGACCGGGCCACCGCAGCGTCCTCCCACGATCAGGGGAGGACCCGCAACCGATGCCGTCCCCCACCCCCGTGCCCGGCGCGCGTCCGCGGTCGGTCGCCGCGTTCCTGCGCAGCGACGCCGGCCATGCCACCGTCCTCGGCGTCCTCGGCGCGATCATGATCCTGTTCGGCGGTTTCGGTTCCGGCGCCGTCCGCCGCAGCGACCCGTTGCTCGAGGCGATGTACCTGTCGTGGCTGCGGTTTGGGCACGGCTTCATCCTGTCCACGATCATCGTGTGGATCGGCGTGCTGCTGATGGTCGCGGCGTGGGTGCGGATCGGCAGGAACGTGCGCGCCGGGCTCGTCGAGGTCGGCGAGCTGCGCTGGGTGATCGCCGCGCAGACCGCGCCGCTGCTGCTGTCGGTGCCGCTGTTCAGTCGCGACGCCTACTCCTACCTCGCGCAGGGCGCGCTGCTGCGCGATGGGTTCGACCCGTACGCCGTCGGCCCGGTCGCCAACCCCGGCCTGCTGCTCGACAACGTCAGCAACGTGTGGACCACGACCACCGCGCCATACGGTCCGGTCTCGCTGCTGCTCGGGCAGGGCATCACCGCGATCAGCGGCGACAACGTGATCGCCGGGACGATGCTGCTGCGGCTGACGATGCTGCCCGGCCTCGCGCTGATGATGTGGGCGTTGCCGCGGCTGGCCCGCCAGCTCGGCGGCGACCCGGCGACCGCGCTGTGGCTGGCCGTCCTGAACCCGCTGGTGCTGATCCACCTGGTCGGCGGCGTCCACAACGAGCTGCTGATGGTCGGGTTGATGGTCGCGGGCATCACCCTCGCGCTGGACCGCAAGCATCTCGCGGGCATCGCGGTGATCGCGCTCGGCGTCGCGGTGAAGGCGATGGCCGGGATCGCGCTGCCGTTCGTGGTGTGGATCTGGATGATCCACGAACGCGAACGCGCCGAGGCCGAGGGCAGGCCCGCCCCGGCACCGCTCGCGTCGTTCGCCCGCACCGCCGGCGCCGGGTTCGGGGTCTTCGTCGCGGTGTTCGCGGTGTGCTCCGCGGTCGCCGGGGTGGGTCTGGGCTGGCTGACCGCGCTGCAGGGGTCGGCGAAGATCATCAACTGGCTGTCGGTGCCGACGATCGTCGCGCACGTCATCACGGTCACCACGTCCTGGTTCACCGGGCTGCGGCTCGGCCCGGTGCTCGAGGTCACCCGCGCGGTCTCCGCGCTGGTGATGGTCGTCGCGCTGGTCGCCGTGTGGTGGCGGTTCCGCAGAACGCCGCGACAGGCGGTGCTCGGCATCCTCGTCGCGCTGGTCGTGATCGTGCTGCTCTCCCCCGCCGCGCTGCCCTGGTACTACTCGTGGCCGCTGGCGATCGCCGCCGGTTTCGCGATGTCGACGACGACGCTGATGGTGCTCGTCGGCCTGTCCACCTGGCTGATGCTGATGTTCAATCCGGACGGGTCGATCGGCCTGTACTCGCTGCCGCACGTGCTGCTCGCGACGTTCGCCGCGGTCGTCGCGGCGCGGTCGCTGGTCACCGTGGACCCGCTGCGGCTGCGGTCCGGGCGTGCGCCCGCCGCGGCGCCGCTGGCCACCGCGGCCCACGACTGACCGTGACCACCGTGTCCGTCCCGCCGCGCGACGGCGACCTCGCCGCGGCCTACCGCCACTGCCGACGGCTCAGCGCGGAACACGGCAGGAGCTACCACCTCGCGACCCGCCTGCTGCCGCGCCGGGACCGGCCTGCGGTGCACGCGCTGTACGGCTTCGCGCGCACCGTCGACGACATCGTCGACGTCGACGCGCTGGCGGGACGTCCACCCGCCAACTGCCTGGCCGAGATCGACGCCGTCGAGGCGGAACTCACCCGTGCGCTTGCCGGATCGCCGGCGGGTGCGCGGCCGGTGGTGCTCGCCGTCGCCGACACCATCCGCCGGTACCGGATCGACCCGGCCCACTTCGCGGTGTTCCTCGCGTCGATGCGGATGGACGTGCCCGGCGCTCCGGGGTTCCGTGCCAGCTACCGGACGCTGACCGAGCTGCGCGGCTACATGCGCGGGTCCGCCGCCGCGATCGGTCTGCAGATGCTGCCGATCCTCGGCACCGTCACCGACCGCGCCGACGCCGAACCGGCCGCGGCTGCCCTCGGCGAGGCGTTCCAGTTGACGAACTTCCTCCGCGACGTCGGCGAGGACCTCGACCGGGGGCGGCTGTACCTGCCGACCGATGAGCTCGCCGCGTTCGGCGTTGACGCGCCGCTGCTGCAGACCTGCCGCGCGTCGGGGCGATCGGACCCGCGGATCGCGCGCGCCCTCGCGCATCTGGTGGCCGTCAACCGGCACTGGTACCGGCTCGCCGAGCCCGGGCTGGCGATGCTCGCCCCGCGGGTGCGGCCGGGGCTGGTCGCCGCGTTCGAGTTGTACGCGGCGATCCTCGACGAGATCGAACGCGGCGGCTACCGGGTGCTGGACCGGCGGGCGCTGGTGCCGCGGCGGCGTCGGGCCGCGATCGTGGCCCGCGCGCTGCTCTGACCGGCGGCGCGCCCGCGGCTACCCGGCGGTGTGCCCGTCGCCGAGCGCGCGGGTGCGGGCACTGACCGACCTGCCCAGCGCGGCGACCTCGGCGTCCATCTCCGGCAGCAGGGTCGGGGTGAGCCTGCGCAGGTCGCGTTCGGCGAGCCGGGTCCGCACCAGCGGGCGCAGCCAGCGCAGCACGCCAACCCAGCCGGGGACGTCGATGTGGGTGGCGCGGCGGTCGATGCCCCGCTCGAACCGTGCCCCGCAGGCCTGCACCGATGTGGTCGACCCGAGCGGGCCGGGGAGGGCGTCGAGCATCCGCCGGAACGCGCCGAGGTCCGCCTTCGCGTCCCGCACCAGCGGGGTGTCGATCCACGCCATGTGCGCGGACCCGACATCGACGCCGCGGTGCGCGACCTCAAGCCGCAGCGTGTTCGCGAAGTACTCCACGCCCGCCTTCGACGCGTGATACGCGGCCAGCCCCGGCGCCGAGGTGTAGGCGGCGAGCGACGACACCACCAGGACGTATCCCCGGCGCTCGATGATCGACGGCAGGGCGGCGCGGACGGTGTGAAACACGCCGACGACGTTGACGTCGATGACCCGCCGGAACGCCGCCGGGTCCACCGCAAGGACGGATCCGTAGCTGGCGATCCCCGCGTTGGCGACCACGATGTCGATGCCGCCGAACGCGTCGACGCCCACCGCGACCGCGGCCTCCATCGACGGCAGGTCGGTGACGTCGGCGACCACGGCAACGACCCGGTCCCCGAGCTCGGCGGCGAGGTCGTGCAGCGGCGCCTCGTCGAGGTCGGCGAGGATCAGGCGGGCGCCGCGGCGGTGCAGCCGCCGGGCCAGCTCCGCACCGACCCCGCGCGCGCCACCGGTGATCAACACGACCTTGCCCGCCGGACCAGTCATGGTCCCAGGCTACGTCGGCGGCGGCGCCGATCGGTCGTGAACGCGGGTCGGCGTCAGAACGCCATGGCCTGCGCGCGGCGCACCACCTCACGGGCCGCGTCGGTGTGCATGGCGGCGATCGGCGTCCCCGGCAGCGTCTCGTCCTCGGTGAACAGCCAGCGCAGGATCTCGGCGTCGGTGTAGCCGCCGTCGCGGAGCACGACCAGCAGCCCGGGCAGCATCCGAACAACACCGCCGTCCGCGAAGAAGGCCTCGGGCACGGAGACGATGCCGTCGCGGCGCACCGCGATGAGTTCGCCGTCGCGCAGCATCTGGTGCACCTTGGTGACGACGATGCCGAGCCACTTCGCCACATCGGGCAACTGCAGCAGCGAGACGGTGGGATCGAGGACGTCGTCGGTGTACGGAATGGCACTCACACCGGTAACGGTATCGGGTGCGGCCACCGGCCGCCGCCGCTGGCTACCATCGATGCCGACGATGGCGATCCGCCCGCTCCGGTGGCGGTCAATCGTGACGACGAGGAAACGAGGTATCCGCGGGTGGGTCCGGGTGATCAGCGGCTGATCGGCGAGCTGCTCGACCGACGCTATCGGGTGGACGCCCCGATCGCGCGCGGCGGCATGTCGATGGTGTATCGCGGCATGGACCTGCGCCTGGATCGGCCCGTCGCGATCAAGGTGATGGACCCGAAGTTCGCGCAGGATCCGCAGTTCCTGTCCCGGTTCGAGTTCGAGGCGCGGGCGGTGGCCCGGCTGAGCCACCCCGGCCTGGTCGCGGTGCACGACCAGGGCATCGACGGCGAGCACGCCTTCCTGGTGATGGACCTGGTCGCGGGCGGCACGCTCCGCGAACTGCTGCGCGAACGCGGCCCGATGCCCCCGCACGCCGCGACGGCCGTCGCCGGGCCGGTGCTCGACGCCCTCGCGGTGGCGCACCGTGCCGGGCTGGTACACCGCGACGTCAAACCGGAGAACGTGCTGATCTCCGACGCCGGGGACGTGAAGATCGCCGACTTCGGTCTGGTCCGGGCGGTCGCGGGATCGAACGCGACGTCCTCGAGCGTGATCCTCGGCACCGCGGCGTACCTGTCGCCGGAGCAGGTGACGTCCGGCAACGCCGACGCCCGCAGCGACGTGTACGCGACCGGGGTGCTGCTGTTCGAGATGCTCACCGGGCGCACCCCGTTCACCGGGGACACCTCCCTGTCGATCGCCTACCAGCGGATCAACTCCGACGTCCCCGCGCCGAGTTCGGCGATCCCGGGGGTGCCCGCCGAGTTCGACCGCCTGGTGCTGCAGGCCACCGCCCGCGACCCCGACGACCGCTACGCGCACGCAGGCGAGATGGCGGCCGCGCTGCGCGGCGCGGCCCGCGCCCTCGGCCTGCCCGAGTACCGGGTGCCCGCACCCCGCCGCTCCGCCCAGCACCTCAGCGCGGCCAGGCAGGTCGCGGGCGCCGCAGCATCCGCGGCGCCGACGGAGGTCGCTGCCGCCGCGCCGACCACCGCGCTCACCGCCGCCGCGCCCGCGCATCCCGCCGTCGAGCACGGCGCACCGCAGCCGACCCGGGTCGTCACCGTCGAAACCCGTCGGGAGGCGACCGAACCGGAGACGGGCGGGGACCATCACGACCCGGCCCGCTACCAGTTCCCGGACTTTCCCGCCGAACGCGCCCGATCCCGGCGCACGATGCTGATCTGGGTGGCGGTGATCGCGCTGCTCACCGTCGCGGTCGGGGTCGGCGGCTGGTGGCTCGGCTCGGGGCGCTACACCTCCGTCCCGACCGTCACCGGGATGACCCGGGAGGCGGCGACCGCGGCGATCGAATCGGCCGGGCTGTCCACCGAAATCCGCGGCGAGTACTCCGACACCGCCCCCGTCGACACCCTGCTCGGCACCGACCCGGACGGCGGGGCCCGGATCGCGCGGGACGGCTCGGTCGCGGTGCTGGTGTCGCTCGGCAGGCCCGCGGTCCCCGCCCTGGCCGTCGGCGCCGACGTCGCCGGTGTGGAGGACGAATTGCGGGCGCGGACGTTCGACCCGGTCGATGGCGGCGAGGCGTTCAGCACGAAGGCACCGGTCGGTGCGGTCGCGGCGCTCGACCCCGGCCCGGGGACGGTGCTCCCTGTCGGATCGCAGGTGAAGGTGGTGCGCAGCAAGGGCTCGCCACCGGTGGAGATCCCGGACCTGCGGGGCCGGACGGTCGACCAGGCCCGCGCCGACCTCGACGCCCTCGGCATCGTGGTCGCCGACACCCGGACGGTGTTCGACGAGCAGGTCGACGCCGGCGACGTGGTCGGCACCGACCCGGCGGCAGGCACCAGCGTCGGCGCCGGATCCAGCGTGACGCTGACCGTGTCCACCGGGGTGAAGGTGCCGTCGATGCTTGGCCGTTCGGTCGGCTCGGCCAGGGACGAGCTGGTCCGGCTGGGGCTCGACGTGCAGGTGCGGCAGATGGCCGATTCGGACCGGTCCCTGGTGATCACCCAGTCCCCCGGCTCCGGAACCCGCGTCGAGCCGGGCAGCACGGTGACCCTCACCGCGCTGCCCTGACCCCGCACCGGTAACGCGCCCGCGAGCGCCCGCGACATCAAGGACACACCCAGCGGAGGAGTCCCGATGCCCGTGCGCCTGCGTTTGTTCACCGTCACCGCCGTCGTCGCCGCGGGTCTCGCCGCCACCCCCGGGGTGGCGAACGCCGCCGACGCCTGGCCGCCGATCCCCGACTACCCGTCGCCGTCGGTGCCGTTCGACACGAAGGACTTCCTCACCCCGGACAACCCCGAGTACTGGAACCCGTTCGTCGCGAAGAACCGGCTCACCTCCCCGTACGGGACGAGCACCCGCATCGTGTGCACCGCGTTCCACGGCGTGCTGACGGGCTGCTGGCAGGCCGACCGGGACGGGAACCCGCACGAACTGGTGCGGCTGCCGTTCAACGCGCCGAACATCTCGGGTTCGGCCCTGCCGGGCGGCGGACCCGGCCACTACGTGTACCCGCTGTGGGAGACCGGCAGCTGAGCCGTCGCCCGCCCCCGGTCAGGTCGCCGGGGTGTAGATCGCGAACCCGCCGCCCTGCGGGTCGGTGAGGACCGCGAACCGGCCGGTGCCGGGGATATCGGTGCCCGGCACATGCACGGCGCCGCCGAGTTCGACCGCCCGTGCCGCGGAGGCGTCAACGTCGTCGACCCCGAAGTACAGCGCCCAATGCGGCGGCACTGCCTCCGGGAAGTCCGCACCCATCGCCATCATCCCGCCGAAGTCCGCGCCGTCCACCCCGAACTGGGTGTACCCGCCGCCTGCGTTCACGGTCCAGCCGAACACCTCGGAATAGAACCGCTGCGCGGCGGCGGTGTCGCGGGTGCGCAGTTCGATCCAGCACAGCGCGCCGGTCTCGTTCAACCGGGCCGCGCCCGGGAAGCGGCGCGGCTGCCACAGCGAGATGACCGCCCCGGTCGGGTCGGCGAGCACCGCGAACCGGCCGAGGTCGAACACGTCCATCGGGCCTGCCAGCACCGCGGCCCCAGCCGCGGTGGCCGCCGCGACGGTGGCGTCGGCGTCCTCGACCGCGATCGACACCGTCCAGCCGACGGGCTGGCCCTGCTGTTGGAGCGGGCTGGCCGCCGCGACCGGGTCACCGCCGAGCAGCTGCATCGTGTAGCCGCCGGCCTCCGGATTCGGGTTCTGCTCCGCGGTCCAGCCGAACAGTGCGCCGTAGAAGGCGCCCGCCGCCGCCACGTCCGTGGTGCCCAGTTCGGCCCAGCAGGGCGCCCCGAGCTGCGGTTCGGTGATCTTCATGATGCGTGCCTCACTCTCGGTGTGGATTCATCGATCACCGCGACCCTAGCCGCGGGGTGCGACACGTTCGACCGGGGAACGCACCGCGGCCCGCACCGGACCAGGCCGGGGCGGGCCGCGAAAGCGGGCGGAGGCGGGATCAGCCGCGCAGCATCTCGGCGACCAGGAAGGCCAGCTCCAGGGACTGCTGGGTGTTCAGCCGCGGGTCGCAGGCGGTCTCGTAGCGGCCGGACAGGTCCACGTCGGAGATGTCCTGCGCGCCGCCGAGGCACTCGGTGACGTTCTCGCCGGTCAGCTCGACGTGGATGCCGCCCGGGTGGGTGCCGAGCGCGTTGTGCACCTCGAAGAAGCCCTGCACCTCGTCGACGACCCGGTCGAAGTGCCGGGTCTTGTAGCCGGTCGACGACTCGTGGGTGTTGCCGTGCATCGGGTCGCACTGCCAGATCACCTGATGGCCGGTGGCCTGGACCTTCTCGATGATCGCGGGCAGCAGCTCGCGGACCTTGCCGTTGCCCATCCGGGAGATCAGCGTCAACCGGCCCGGCTTGTTCGTCGGGTCGAGGCGCTCGACGTACTCGACGGCCATGTCCGGCGTCGTGGACGGGCCGATCTTCAGGCCGATCGGGTTCGCGAGCAGCTCCGCGAACGCGATGTGCGCGCCGTCGAGCTGGCGGGTGCGGTCGCCGATCCACAGGAAGTGCGCCGACAGGTCGTACAGCTTCGGGTGATCCCCGGTCTCGTCGAGACGCAGCATCGCCCGCTCGTAGTCGAGGACGAGGGCCTCGTGGCTGGCGAAGATCTTCGCGGACTGCAGGTTCGGGTCGACGACCCCGCAGGCATCCATGAACCGCAGGCCCCGATCGATCTCGGCGGCGAGCGCCTCGTACCGGGCACCGGCCGGGGACGAGGCGACGAACGCGCGGTTCCAGTCGTGCACCCGGTGCAGGTCCGCCTCGCCAGCGGCGGTGATCGCGCGAACCAGGTTCATCGCGGCGCTGGCGTTGGCGTACGCGCGGACCAGCCGGGACGGATCGTGCACGCGGACGGCCTCGTCGGCGACCAGCGAGTTGACCATGTCACCGCGGTAGGACAGCAGGCCGAGGGAGTCGGTGTCCGAGGACCGCGGCTTCGCGTACTGGCCCGCGATCCGGCCGACCTTCACCACCGGCAGCGACGCACCGTAGGTGAGCACCACGGCCATCTGCAGCAGGGTGCGGATGTTGCCCTTGATGTGCGGTTCGGTGTTGTCGGCGAAGGTTTCCGCGCAGTCGCCGCCCTGCAGCAGGAACGCCTCGCCGCGGGCGACGGACGCCAGCTGCGCCTGCAGGTCCTCGACCTCGCTGGCCACCGTGATCGGCGGGACGCTCTCGAGGACGGTGCGCATCGCGGCCGCCTGGTCGGCGGGCCACGACGGCTGCTGCGCGGCGGGCTTGCTCAGCGCCTCGTCCAGCCTCTGTCGGAGCGCCACCGGCAGCGGCGGGAGTTCGGGCAAGCGGTCGATCGGCACGTCGACGGTCCAGTTCACCGATCCAGGATATTCGGTCCGCGGGTGGGCGGTCACGGCCGGGTGTGATCGACGCCCTACCGTGACCGCTGCCCGGCCCGGTCAGCGCCGCGTCGCGAGGCGAATCGCCTCGAACTTCGCCAGGTTATGCCGGGCATCGGCAAGGGCATCGTGGGCGTCGGTCGGTGCGGCCGGGATCACGGGCCGCCCGGCGTCCTCCCAGTACTGCTTGAGTTCCCTGGTGAACCGCGGCAGCGACGGCGGCAGCGCGGTCATGTCGCCCCAGAGCTGGCAGAACGCGACGTGATCGTAGGCGGCGACCCACGCCCACAGCTCGGGAACCACTCCGGGCCGCGGGATCAGGAACTTGAGCAGGTCCGCACGCAGCCGCTCTCGGCTCTTCCACACCGGCGACGTCTGCGGCGGCAGCTTGGGAAGGACGTTGCTGCGCACCCACTTCCCCGCCCGCGACGAATCAAACTCGGTCGACACGGCATAGAACTCCCGGCCGTCCTCGGCCGCCACACCGATCGAGACCAGGTCGATTGTGCGACCATCCTCGATGAACTCGCAGTCGTAGAAGTAGCGCACGACGGGCAACCCTATGCGCCCGGCACACTGGTGACACGACCGCCCCCGACCCGAAGGACTGACGTGCTGCCGACCCCCGAGCGACCGCCGACCCGGACCTGGTTTCCCGATGCGGGTACCCCGGCAGGGCTGACGCTGCGGATCGGCATCCTCCTCGCTGCGGCAGCGGGCATCGCGTACAACCTGGTCGGGCTGCCGGGACTGCGTGAGCTCGGCGCCTACTACCGGATCGACCTGGACGTGTACCGGCTCGGCGGCGCCGCGTTCGCGAACGGCGCCGCCCTGTACGGCGCGATGCCCCCGACCGCACTCGGATCGACGCTGCCGTTCACCTATCCCCCGCTCGCGGCCATCGTGTTCGGACCGCTGTCGACGATCAGCCTCGAGGCGGCGAGCGCCGTGCTCACCGCACTGTCCTTGGCCGCGCTCGCGGGGACCGTCGCGCTCACCCTGCACACGCTCGGGGTGATCGACCGCCGGGTCGCGGTGTGGACGGCCCCGGCGATCTTCGCCGGTGCCCTGCTGCTGGAACCGGTGTACTCCACCCTCGACTACGGGCAGGTCAACCTCCTGCTGATGGCGGCGGTGGCGGCGGACTGCCTGCTGCCGCGCACGCCGTGGCCCCGCGGCCTGCTGGTCGGCCTCGTCGCGGCGGTTAAGCTGACTCCCGCGGTCTTCGTGCTGTACTTCCTGCTGCGCAAGGACATTCGGGCCACCGTGATGACCGGTGTCGGGTTCCTCGGCGGGACCGCGCTCGGCTTCGTGCTGTGCTTCTCCGACGCCAGGCAGTACTGGACCGAGACGCTGCTCGATTCGAACCGCATCGGCAGGCCCGCGTACCCGGCCAACCAGTCCCTGACCGGCATGCTGGCCCGCCTCGGGCTGGAGGGGTCCGCGCGGTCCGTGGTGTGGCTGGTGTGCTGCGCGGTGCTGTTCGTGGTCGCGGTGGTCGCGATCCGTCGGGCGCTGTCGGCGGGGCACCCGGTGCTCGCGCTGTCGGCGACCGCGCTGCTCGGCCTGCTCGCGTCACCGGTGTCGTGGTCGCATCACTGGGTGTGGGTGGTCCCGCTGCTGATGGCGTGCGGTCACCTGGGGCTCGGCCGCCGCCCGCTGACGCCGGGGCAGCGGGCGATGTGGACCGGGTGGACGCTCGGCGGGGTCGCGTTGATGGTCATCGCGCCGCACTGGCGGCTCACGCCGGGCCGCACCAGTGGGCTCGGGTGGTCGCTGGTGGACCAGCTGCTCGCGTCGTCGTACGTGTGGTGGGCGGTGGCGACCCTGGTGCTGCTCGCGCTCATCCGGCTTCCGCGGGTCGCGGCCGCCGCGGTGGTCGATCGGCCCGCCGCCGCGCCGGTCCCGGTCGCCTGACGGTGCCGTCGGGCGTCACCCGGTCCGGTCGCCGCCGGGCCGGGCCTGCGCCGACCGCAGGCCCGCGGCGTAGACGTCGACGTACTCCTGCCCGGAGAGCTTCATCAGCTTGTACATCACCTCGTCGGTGACGGCGCGCTCGACGAACCGGTTGCCCGCCATCCCGTGGAATCGGGTGAAGTCGATCGGCTCGCCGATCCGGATCACGATCTTCGTCGGCCGCGGCCACCGCGATCCGATCGGGTTGAGGGTGTCGGTCCCGATCATCGCGACCGGGATCACCGGCACCCCCGCGGCAAGGGCAAGGCGGGCCATCCCGGTCTTGCCCTTGTACAGCCGCCCGTCCGGGGACCGGGTGCCCTCCGGGTAGATGCCGAGCAGTCGGCCGTCACCGAGCACCCGCAGGCCCGCCGCGAGAGCATCGGCCGCCGCGTCGGCGCCGGTGCGGTCGATCGGCACCTGGCCGGCGGCGGTGAAGAACCACCTCTGGAATCGGCCCTTGAGCCCGGTCCCGGTGAAGTACTCGCTCTTGGCGAGAAAGGTGATCCGCCGCGGCGCCCGCAACGGCAGATAGAACGAATCCATCACCGCCTGGTGGTTGCTCGCCAGGATCGCCGGACCCGTCTGCGGAAGATGCTCCGCCCCTTCAATTCTGGGGCGGCCGAGCGCGATGAGGATCGGCCCGAGAAGGACGTATTTGAACAGCCAGTACCACACGACGCCTCCCGAGCCTGTTGTCCCGCGAACTGTACCGACGAGCCGTGCGACCGGCCACACCGGACGCCCGCGGGTGCCGCCGCGGCCCGCTGGCCGCTACCGGCGGGCGGCGCGCGCCAGGTCGGCCGCACCGATCATCGCGGCCGCCTCACCGAGCTGGGTGGTGCGGATCCGCGCCAGCGGCCGGTGCCCGGCACCGGTCAGCGTCCGCGCATAGTGCTCGCGGGCGTCGTCGAGGAACAGTCCGGCCGAGCTCGCGACGCCGCCGGCGATCACGATCAGCTCGGGGTCGAAGACGTCGGCGACGGTGGCCAGGCCGACGCCGAGCCACCGCGCGAACTCGGCGATCGCCAGCATCGCCACCCGGTCCCCGTCCCGCGCGGCGCCCGCGATGCGCCGCCCGGTCAGCGCCCCCGGGTCGCGGGCCACCTCCGCGGCGAGCACCGTCGACCCCGACGGGTCCGCGGCGAGTAGTTCGATCGCGGTGTCCACCAGGGCCGTTCCGCTGCAGTACCGCTCCAGGCAGCCGCGCTTGCCGCACGAGCACGGTCTGCCGTCCGGCACCACCTGCAGGTGCCCCAGCTCCGGCGCCACCCCGTAGCTGCCGCGGTAGAGGCGGCCATCGATCAGCAGCGCGGCACCGATGCCGGTACCGATCGCCACCGTGACCACGGTGCCAGCGCCGGTCGCCGCGCCGAACCGGCGTTCGGCCCACGCCGCCGCGTTGGCGTCGTGTTCGAGCACGACCGGCAGGCCGACGCGCTCGCTCAGCTCGCGGGCGACCGGAGTATCCAGCCACGGCAGGTGCGGTGCGAACCGCAGATTCGTCCGGTCCTCCGACACGAACCCGGCAACGGCGAGACCGATCGCGTCGACGTCGTTGCGGGACATCAGCTCTCGCACGGTCCGGTCGAGGGCGTCCTGCAGCGCGGACACCGATCGGGAGGTCGGGGCCTGCGCGGTGTCGAGGACCTGCCCCGCCGCGTCGACCACCGCGGCGCGAATGCTGGTGCCGCCCACGTCGATCCCGATGGTCGGGCCGGTGCCCGGCTGCGGTGTGTGCTCGCTCATGCCTCCGGATTGTCCCGGGTCTGCACCCGAATCGGCACGAATGCGCGCCGATTCGGTGTCGGGTCGGCGGCCGGCCCCTCCTCGGACGGCTCCGGACGGTGCTCGTCGAGGAGCGTCCGCACCAGCGTGAGCAGCGCGGCGACCTGCGCGGCAACCAGTGTCAGCAGCTCGTGCGATTCGCCGCGCAGCAGCGCGACGAGCGCGCACACCGGGCACCAGCCGCACCCGGAGCCCGGGTCCGCCGGTGCGTCGGGGTCCGGCTCCGCGACGGCGGCCGCGACCTCAAGCGCGCGTTCGAGTAGCGGTTCGAAGCGGTCCATGGCCGCGGTCGCCAACGCCCGCAACTCGGCCATCACGGCCGCGTGATCGTCGGTCACTGCGGCCACACCTCGGGGTCGGGGCGGAATCGCACCACGAGCCGATCGTCCTCGACGTCGGCGCCGACCGCCTCGCAGCGGCGCAGCACCGACGCGAGCGGCATCCGTCGACGCACCCCGGCCGCGCCGATCAGCAGGTCGTCGCCCATCCGGCCGAGGGTGATTGACGCCGGGTCGACGAGCGGAAGCGGCACCCGCAACGCGTACACCGAGTCCACCCCCACCCCCGATTCGTGTTCGACACTCGATCCATGTTCGGCCCGGGACCCGCCCCGCGACGTCGCGGCACCGACGGCGGCCTTGGCGAGGTCGTCGGCGAGGGCGCCGAGAGCGTCCCACCCTACCGGGTCGTCGCCGCGGTCGGACACGACGTGGACCGGTATGTCCGCGAGCGCGGCCCGCAGGCCCGTGAGGGCGGCGGCCTGGGCCGCCCCCCTGCGCGCCAACCACTCGGCGGCCACCGAGCCCGGGATCCGGTTCCCTGCGGAGTCATCCTGCGGGACAACACCGTTCACCACGACGTCGTCGAGTTCGAGGCCGAGCAGCGCCAGCGCCGTCACGGTTCGCCGCGCCTCCGCCACCGCCACCGCCCGCGGTTCGACCACCAGCCGCACCCCGGCCCGGTCCGGGTCGCCGAGCAGCGCCCGGATCGGTGCCGTCGCATCGACGAGCCGGTCCGCAAGCAACGCCGCCAGCAGCTGCCATTGCTGGGCCCCCGCCCCGATCGTGGCGCGCGCGTGCCGTGGCCAGATCCGCTCGACGCCGTCCGCGACGAGATCGGCGGCGGTCAACAGCCGCACGGTGTCCGCGGTGGCCGGGCAGTCGACCACCACCTCGTCCCAGTCGCCGCTCCCCGCCAGCGTCGTGACCTCAGCGAGCCCGACGAATTCCTGCGCGCCGGGCAGCGCGGTCAGCTCCTCCGGCTCGGGCAGCGTCAACCCATGGTCGTGGTCGGGCCCGGACGGCACCAGCGCCGCCGCGACCGCGAGCCGCTGCTCCAGCACGGCGAGGGTGTCCAGTTCGAGGATCTCGACGGCGCCGCCCGCCCCGACACCGGGAACGTCGCGGATCGCGTCCTGCGCGGTTCCCGGCCTGCGCGGGACACCCAGCACCTCGGACAGCGAATGAGCCTGGTCGAGCGACACGACGAGCACCCGAGAACCCGTGCGCGCCAAGGCGAGCGCGGTCGCCGCCGCCACCGTGGACTTGCCAACCCCGCCCTTCCCGACGACGAACCGCACCCGCGGGTGCGCGTCGTCCTCCCGCGGCGTCAGCCCTCCACTCTCTTCTTCAGTTCGGTGAGCGCGGTGTCCGTGATCGCCCGCTCCGCCTTGCGCTTAAACAGTCCGATCATCGGAATCGTCAGGTCCACCGTCAGCCGATACGTCACCAGGGTGGAACCGTCGGCCTGCGGTTCGAGCGTGTACGACCCGGACTGCGCCCGCTGGATCTCGCCCTCCACGAGTTCCCACGACACCGATCGACCGTCCGCGGCCCACGCGAACTCGAGCACGTAGGTGTCCTTGACCATGCCCGCATCCAGCTCGAAGCGAACCCGGCGGGCACGCCCTGCCGGACCGGCCTCGACGACCTCGACGGACTTCGCGGCCGCCACCCACTCCGGGTAGGCGCGGTGATCCGCGATCACGTCCATCACCTGCTCCGCTGTCGCGGCGATCGTGATCGACCTCTCGGTCTTCTCGGCCATGGCGGAACGTTCCTTTCCTACGGCTGTTCCGGGGTCACCGGGCCAGCGGGGACTCTCCCGCGGCGCGTCCCGCCTCGAGCTCCCGCTTCGCCTCGAAGGTGACCACCTTGCCCGCGAGCCTGCGCGCGTGGTTCATGCCGGCAAGGTCCAGTGCCGCAACGTTCTCGGGCGGCACCCCGGCCGGCTCGGCGTGCAGGAAGTAGTGCACGATCGTGCCGTCCAGTTCGGCCTCAAGCCAGAGCTCCATCGTGCCGGTCAGCGCACCGGCAACGGTCCACCGGATCCCCTTCTCCGCGCGGTCCTCCTGCACCTGCAGACGCAGATCCGGCCACCAGCGACCCCATTTCGCCTGCGCCGACAGGCAGGCCGCGACCCGTTCGGGTGCCGCCGCGATGAAGGTCTGGTCCGCGACCTGAATGCTGCTCACCCGGACAGCTTCACATATCGGCCGCCACGGACGTGGCGCAGGTCGCATCCCGCAAGGTTTAGAGTGGACCCCGAGTAATACCTACTCGTCAGTATTCGCAGGTTCGGAGGCCTCACGTGCGTGAATTCAGTGTCCCGCTCAACTTCGCCGTTCCGGCGGACGGATCCGCGGTCGACGCGGTGTTCGCCCACGCCGCCACGACACCGAACCTGGTGGTGTTCAAGAAGCTGACGGGCGGCACCTGGACCGACGTGACCGCGAGCGAGGTCGCGGAGCAGGTCACCGCGGTCGCGAAGGGCCTTGTCGCGTCCGGTGTTCGGGCGGGCGACCGGGTCGCGCTGATGTCCTCGACCCGCTACGAGTGGCCGATCCTGGACTTCGCGATCTGGGCGGCGGGCGCGGTGACCGTGCCGATCTACGAGACCTCGTCCGCGGACCAGGTTCGGTGGATCCTCGAGGATTCCGCCGCGGTCGGGCTGATCGTCGAGACCGCCGAGCACGCCGAGACCGTCGCCGGGGTCACCGACGAATTCCCGACGCTGCGCGCGGTCCTGCGCATCGAGCCGGCCGACGGCGACGCTGGCGCCGTCGCCGCCCTCGTCGAACGCGGCGCCGAGATCGCCGACGACGAGGTTCGAGCGCGGACCGCCGCGTTGCAGGCAGCCGACCCGGCGACGCTGATCTACACCTCCGGCACCACCGGCCGCCCGAAGGGCTGCATGCTCACCCACTCGAACCTGATCGCCGAGTCGCAGGCGATCGCGACGTCCGGGTTCGGCGAGCTGCTGCAGCCGGGCAGGCGGAACCTGATGTTCCTGCCGCTGGCCCACGTCCTTGCGCGGGCGGTCAGCCTTGCCGCGTTCAACGCGGGCGCGACCGTCGGCCACACCTCGGACACCAAGAACATCGTCGCCACCTTCGGCGAGTTCAAGCCGGACTTCATCCTGTCGGTGCCGCGGGTGTTCGAGAAGGTCTTCAACACCGCTCAGCAGAAGGCGCACAACGAGGGCAAGGGCAAGATCTTCGACCTGGCCGCCGAGGTGGCCGTGCGGTGGAGCCAGGCGCAGGACACCGGCGGCGCCGGGTTCGTGCTGAATCTCAAGCACACCGTCTTCGACAAGCTGGTGTACAGCAAGCTCAAGGCGGCCCTCGGCGGCCAGTGCCAGCTCGCCATCTCCGGTGGGGCACCGCTCGGCGCCCGCCTCGGCCACTTCTTCCGCGGCCTCGGCGTCACGATCTACGAGGGCTACGGGCTGACCGAGAGCACCGCCGCGATCACCGTCAACACCCCCGGCCACCAGAAGATCGGCACCGTCGGCAAGCCGCTCGCGGGCAACGCCGTCCGGATCGCCGAGGACGGCGAGATCCTGCTGCAGGGCCCGGTGGTGTTCACCGAGTACTGGAAGAACGAGGCCGCGACGAGGGAGGCCATCGTCGACGGCTGGTTCCACACCGGCGATCTCGGCTCCCTCGACACCGAGGGCTACCTGTCCATCACGGGCCGGAAGAAGGAGATCATCGTCACCGCGGGCGGCAAGAACGTCGCCCCCGCCGGACTCGAGGATCACCTGCGGGCGCACCCCCTGATCAGCCAGGCTCTGGTGGTCGGCGACCAGAAGCCGTTCATCGGCGCGCTGATCACGATCGACCCGGAGGCGTGGCCGGGCTGGGTCGAACGCAACGGCAAGCCCGCCGGATCCAGCATCGAGGACCTGCTCGCCGACCCCGACCTGGTCGCCGAGGTGGACGCCGCGATCGCCGAGGCCAACACGCTCGTCTCGCATGCCGAGGCGATCAAGAAGTACCGGATCCTGCCGCTCGACTTCACCGAGGAGACCGGCGAGCTCACCCCGACGCTCAAGCTCAAGCGCAACATCATCCACCAGAACCGCGGCACCGAGATCGAGGCCATCTACGGCTAATCGGCTCCGCCGCCGTGGGGGGGGGGTGGCTCTCCCCCTCGGGGTACGAACCCCCCCCCACAACCCCCCCCCCCCCCCTCCCCCCCTCCCCCCCCCCCCCCCCCCCCCCCCCCCCCCCC
>NZ_JBSGXD010000025.1:32907-53135 GCF_053609225.1 Rhodococcus sp. NPDC054953
TTTGTTTTTTTTGTTTTTTTCTCTTCGGGGGGGGAACACCCCCCCCCCCCGGCGCCGCAAGCGACTTACAGCAGCGCGGCCAGCCTGGCCGCGAGGACATCCCAGCGCCACTGCTCGGACACCCAGGTGCGGCCGGCGACGCCCATCGCCGCTGCCCGGTCACGGTCCGAGAGGACCGCGACGATCGTGTCCGCCACCGACCGCACCGACCGGCCGTCGACGACGTGCCCGGTCTCCCCCTCCCGCACCGTCTCCGGGGCGCCACCGGAATCGCCGGCAACCACCGGGACGCCGGTCGCGGAGGCCTCCAGGAACACGATCCCGAGTCCCTCGACATCGAGTCCCGCGCCCCGGGTGCGGCAGGGCATCGCGAACACGTCGGCGATGGTGTGGTGGGCCGCGAGCTCCGCCGACGGCACCCCTCCGGTGAACACGACGTGCTCCTCGACGCCGACCGCGACCGCGAGCCTGCGCAGGGATTCGGCGTAGGGGCCGCCGCCGACGATCACCAGCACCGCACCGTCGATCGCCGCCCGGATCCGCGGCAACGCCCGGATCAGGACGTCCTGACCCTTGCGCGGCACCAGCCGGGACAGGCACAGGATGGTCGGCCGCTCGCCAAGGCCGTACCGGGCCCGCAGCTCGGCCCGCGCCGCCGGGTCCGGGCGGAAGCGGTCACTGTCCACGCCGGGCGGGACGTGCTCGAGGCCGGCGTGCGGCCCGAACGCGGCGGAGAACCGGCGCCGGGTGTACTTGCTGACATAGGTGATCGCATCGGTGGTGTCGCCGATCCGGCGCAGCGCCTGCCGTGCCCCGGGGATCATCGACCAGCCGACCTCGTGGCCGTGCGTGCTCGCGACGATCCGCTGTGCCCCCGCCCGTCGCAGGTGCGGGCCAAGCAACGCCAATGGCGCCGCCGCACCGAACCAGACGCTGTCGCAGTCGTGCGCGCGCACCAGTTTCGCGGCCCTCCGTGCCACCAGCGGGGTCGGCAGCATCAGCGTGGTGGGATGCCGGACCACCTCGAACGGCTGGGCGGCGTCGAACCTGCGGTGGCTGTCGCCGCGCCACCGCGGCGCGTACACCACCAGCTCGTTCGCGGGCAACGCGGCGGTCAGCGACTGCAGATAGGACTGGATACCACCCGGTCGCGGTGGAAAGTCGTTCGTCACCAACAGGGTTCGGCGCATCCGTCCACCGTATTCGGTACCCGAACCTGCCGCGCCGCAGGGTCGGTCACGAGATCCGCGCCGCGAGCCAGGACCCCCACTGCCCAACCAGTTCCCGGCTGTCGATTCCGAGGGTCCGTTCGATCCGCTCGTCGGCAACCGGCGCCTCGACGGGTCCCGCCGCCAGTTCCCGGTACAGCGACCGCAGCCGGTCCTCCCCGAACTGGTCCGCGATGAACGCCGCCACCGTCCACGCCGATTCGTATGCGACCGTTGCGCGTTCACCACCTGCCGCGAAGTCCGCGTCGGCGGGCAGTCGGTCCGGGGGTCCGTGCATCGCGACGGCGGCGGACACGGTCGGAGCGACCGCATGGACGTCGACACCGGAGCCGCGGTGTCCGACGTAGTCCGCAAACCCCTCCAGCATCCACATCGGCGACCCGTCGAGGGTGTCGGCCCGGGTGGCGATGTGGGTGAGTTCGTGACGCAGCACCGACCGCCGGGCCCCCTCGGTCAGGCGGTTGCCCGCGGTGGGGCTGAACACGACCCGCTGCCCGGTGACGGCACCGGAGTCCGGCGCGACCGCATCGGAGGTCGCGACGGCCGCGATGTCGGCGCCGCTGTGCTCGGTGCCGACCTGCGCGGCGAACTCGTCCTGCTCGGCGGTCACCAGCACCACCGCTCGGCGGGACCAGTTCGGACCCCACATTTCGGTGACGGCGGGCACCGCCGCCACGAGGTCGGCGGCGACCGCGTCGACCCGCTCGTCCTGCCACGGATGGCCGATGACCACCGATGTCCCGCCGTCGGTCTGCACGGTCCGGACGGTCACCGGGCCGAAATCCCAGGGCCCACGCCAGGTTCGGCGGTCGTACTCCGGGAGCGGACGGTCGGAGACGAGTTTCCACTGCTCGCCGCGCCGCGCCACCACCAACGCCACCGGCTTGCGGGTCGGCCCAAGATCGGCGCCCGCGATCGCGTAGCGCAGATACACCTGCGGCGCCCACACATCGGTGGCCTGCAGTTGCTCGGCGAGGTCGGTCGGCACCGGCGTTTCCGGGCCGCGGCCGATCTCGTACCCGAAGTCGGCCAGCGGCACCGCGGCCAGCGCGTGCATCCTCCGCACCTCGGAGGGCAGGAATTCGGGCATCGCGCCCGGGTCGAACAGCGCGGCGAGCGCGGGCTCGTCCCCGGCGCGGACGGCCGCCGACCATCGGTCCAGCAGGTCGCGGACCCCGGTGCGGCGCGCCTCCTCGAACGGGTTGGCCTGCTCCGCGGTTGGCGCCTGCTGCGATTCGACGGAGGGCTGCTGCAGCACCAGGCCGGCCGCGCCAGCGACGACGGTCAGCAACCCGGCCAGCGCCAGCGCCTCCCAGGTCCGGATCGTGCGGCGAGCCGGCCGCGGCGCGTCCCCCCGTTCGATGATCAGTACCGGCGCGCGCCGTAGAACGGGTACGCGTCGACCGGCGCCACCTTCACCGGGACGCCGAAGGTGGAGGCGTGCACGATGTTCCCGTTGCCCGTGTACATCCCCACGTGCGAGGCGTCGGAGTAGTAGAGCACCAGGTCGCCCGGCTGCAGGTTCTCCTTGCGGACGGGGGTTCCGCCCGCGGCCTGCGCCTGACTCGAGCGGGGCAGGACCTTGCCGATCTGCTTGTACGCCCACACCATCAGGCCCGAGCAGTCGTAGCCGTCGGGTCCGGTCGCGCCCCACACGTAGGGCTTGCCGACCTGGGTGAGCGCCGCCTGCACGGCACTGGAGTTCGCGCCGGGGACCAGGCCGGCGAGGACCGTCGACGGGTCGAAGCCGGGCGGGAACGCGGACCCGGCGAGGGTGTCCTTCTCCGCGCTGGTCAGATCCGCGAACGCGGCCGTGACCTGGGATATCTGGCCCTGCAGGTCGCTCTGGGTTCGCTGCAGGTCGTCGCTGATCGAGCGGGCGTGCTCGGTGGCCGTCCTCGCGTCGTCCGCGGATTGCCGGGACGACTCCTCCGCGGCGACCGCGGCGTCGCTCGCCTCGGTGAACTCGCGGACCTGCGCGGCGGTGTCCGCGGAGAGCACGCTGAGCGTCGACATCTGGTCGAGGAGCTGCTGCGGCGAGTCCGACACCATCACCGCGAACAGCCGGTTGACGCGGCCGCCCTGATAGTTGGCGACGGTGAGCCGGTCCACCGCGGGCTGGAACCGGGCCATCGTCGCCCTGGCCTCGTCGAGACGGCGCAGGTCCTGCTCGTGCCGGGCCTCGGCGTCGCGCTGCACGGACAGCTTGGAGTCGAGGTCGATCTGCGCGTTGTGCATCGCCTCGGTGGTCTGTTCGGCCTTGCGGGACAGGTCCGCGAGCCGCTCGAGCGCGGCCGTCGGGTTGTCGATCGCGGGGTCGGCCACCGCGGGCCCGGTGCCCGCCGCGACGAGAACGAGTGAAAGCAGCCCGGTTGCGATCGCGGTAGACCGCGTCCTCAGTGACGCCACGTGCCGGGTGCTCCTGTTCTTTTCTTCACCGAAAGGTCTCGGCAAGGTTACGGAACGGCCCGCCGTGATGTCCACCCCGGTGTTCCGGACATTCCGCCCGCCGGTGACCCACCCCCGCATACGCCGACGGGCCCGCCGATCCGGTGTGGATCGACGGGCCCGTCGGCGGCTGGGCCGCCACGCTTCTTCCCCGAGCGTGGCGAGCGGCGATGTCAGTAGCGGCGGGCGCCGTCCATCGGCATCGAGGCGATCGGGGCGCGCTTGACCGGGGTGCCGGAGGTGGCGGCGTGGATGACCTCACCGTTGCCCGCGTAGATCCCCGAGTGCGATCCGCCGTAGAAGGACACGACGTCACCGGGCTGCAGCGCGTTGGTGGCCACCGGCGTTCCCGCTGCCGCCTGGTCGTAGCTGGTGCGCGGCAGGTTCAGGCCCGCCTGCTTGAAGGCCCACTGGATCAGGCCGGAGCAGTCGAAGGCGTCCGGGCCTGCGGCACCCCACACGTACGGCGAGCCAATCTTGCTGGCTGCCGCCTCGACGGCCTTCTGGCCTGCGGTGAGAATGGGGGCAGGGGCGGGCGCGGGGGCACCGGGGAGGACCGGGAGCTGCGGGAGCCCGGGGATCTCGATGGTCTGCGCGGGAACGCCGGGGATGTCGAAGGTGCCGACGCCGGGAACCGTGACGGGCTCGGCAAGGGCGGGCGCCGCGGAGGCGGTGATCGCGCCGACGGCGAGAATGCCTGCGACGGCGACGCGCCGGGCCTTGATGATCGGTGTTGCCACGAAAGGAGGGGCCTTTCTTCCATTCTGCCGCCGACCGGGTTAGCTGACGGGTTCGGGCTGGGAAGATCAGCCCTACCCGGCGGCGCGCGGCTGCGCTCCGACGGGATTCACCCCAGTGGAAACGTGGGTCCCCGATTCGATTCCCTTGCGGGCCATCGATTAGGCGGTACCTCGCGATGCTGCGCCGGTGTGGCGCGGCAAGACTCCGCAAGGTCTCAACGAGATTACGAAAGGCCCCCGCCGCTGTCGATTCGATCGGGCGAGCAAACCGGACAATTGTCGCGTTTCGCCCACCAACCGACCGTCCGGCCCGATCTTGATCACAAACCGATAACGACCACCTGGTCTGTGTTCACCCGCCGCCTGCCGCGGACCCGGCGACGACGCCCGTCACCCGCACCAGCACGGTTCGTTCGTCCAGTTCAGTACCCTGCGGGCGATCACAACCGACCACTCGGTCGGCGCGGGGCCGCCCGCCGCATGGAGCCCGCAACCCGGTAGCGACATCCGCCGGGCGGGACGGCGGCGCCGACCCGACGCCGACGGCAAATCCGGATTCGTGTGACGCTCGTCTCAACACGGCCGGAACGGCGTGTCGGCGGGCCTGTCGGTGCCGCCGCCTAGCCTCGGCCAGGTGAGTTCCCGTGACGCCGCACACCAGCTGACGTTCGACGAGCTGGACACCCCGCTGCGGGACACCACCTTCGTCGTCGTCGACCTCGAGACCACCGGCAGCAGCGCAGGCGAGGACGCCATCACCGAGATCGGCGCGGTCAAGATCCGCGGCGGTGAGGTGATCGGCGAACTCGGCACCCTCGTCGACCCCGGTCGCACCGTGCCCCCGTACATCGTCCAGCTCACCGGCATCACCTCCGCGATGCTCGTCGACGCCCCGCGCATCGAGCGGGTGCTGCCCAGCTTCCTCGAGTTCGCCCGCGGCGCCGTCCTCGTCGCCCACAACGCACCGTTCGACGTCGGATTCCTGAAGGCCGCGGCGTCGCGGCTCGACCTCGCCTGGCCGCCGTTCCAGGTGCTGTGCACGGTCAAGCTCGCCCGCCGGGTGCTGTCCAGGGAGGAGGCGCCGTCGGTGAAGCTGTCCGCCCTTGCCGACCTGTTCCAGGTCACCACCCGACCCACGCACCGGGCCCTCGACGACGCCCGCGCCACCGTCGACGTTCTGCACGCCCTGATCGAGCGGGTCGGCAACCTCGGCGTGCACAGCTATCCCGAGCTCGTCGATTACCTGCCCAACGTGTCGGCGGCCCAACGGGGCAAGCGGGGGCTCGCCGCGCACCTGCCCCGCACCCCCGGCGTCTATCTGTTCCGCGGCCCCTCCGACGAGGTCCTCTACGTCGGCACCGCCGTGAACCTGCAGCGCCGGGTCCGCGGCTACTTCACCGGATCCGAGACCCGTGCCCGGATGAAGGAGATGGTGGCCCTCGCCACCCGCGTCGACCACGTCGAGTGCGCGCACGGGCTTGAGGCCGCGGTGCGCGAACTGCGCCTGCTCGCCGCGCACGCCCCGCCCTACAACCGCCGCTCGAAGTTCCCGAAACGCGCGTGGTGGATCACCATGACCGAGGAACCGTTTCCCCGGTTCTCGATCACGCGGACGCCGCGACCCGACGCCCTCGGCCCGTTCACGAGCCGCACCGACGCCGCCGACGTGGCAGCCACGATCGCCGAAGCATGCCGAATCCGCAGCTGCACCAAAAAGATTCGACCCGATCAGCTGCACGGGGCGGACTGCCCGGACGCGGCGGTCGGCGGCTGCCCGGCCGGCGGGGAGCCGCAGGACCCGGCCGGGTACGGCGCGGCCGTCGACGCCGCCCGCGCCCTCATCCGCGGCGCCGACGACACCGCCCTGCACCGGCTGCGCGCCCGGATCGACCACCTCGCGACCACCGAACTGTTCGAGAGCGCCGCCCGGCAGCGGGACCGCACCGCCGCCCTCGGCACGGCGCTGCGCCGCTGCCAACGGCTCGCCGCGGTCGCCGCCGTCGACGAACTGATCGCGGCCCGCCCCCGCGACGGCGGCGGCTGGGAGTTCGCGGTGATCCGCAGCGGCAGGCTCGCCTCCGCGGGTGTCGCGCAGCGGGGCGTCCCGCCGATGCCGGTGGTGGACGCCCTGACGCTGTCCGCGGAGACGGTGCTGCCCGACCCGTCGCCGCTGCGTGGCGCGACGGCAGGGGAGGTCGGGTTGATCGCGTCCTGGCTCGACGGCCCCGGCGTTCGGATCGTCCGCACCAGCCACGGGTACGCCGAACCCGCGCACGGTGCAGGCGCGTGGCAGCAGTGGTGCGCGCTCGCGCGGGGCGCGGCGTCCTAGGCTGAGGACCACCCACCCCTATTAGTAAGGAGCGAGATGATCAACGCCATCGTCCTCATTCACGCCGAGGCGAACCGCATCCCCGAGACCGCGCAGGCCGTCGCCGACATCACCGGGGTGTCCGAGGTGTACTCGTGCGCGGGCGACGTCGATCTGATCGCGATCGTCAAGGTCCGCGACCACGAGCAGATCGCCGATGTGGTGACGGGCTCGATCAACAAGGTGGACGGGGTGCTGCGCACCACCACCCACATCGCGTTCCGTTCCTATGCGAGCGCGGACGTCGAGGCCGCCTTCTCCATCGGCGAGTGACACCGGCCTGCGCCGCCGCCGCGCCTCGGCGCGGGCTGGCGGTCAGCCGGCGAGGCGGGTACTGACCGCGACCCAGCGGTCCAGCAACGCCGCGGCGGCGCCGCTGTCGATGACCTCGACGGCCCTGCCCATCCCCGCACGCAGGGCCTCGGTCAGGTCGCCGCCCAGGCCGCGATGGGCGGCGATCGCGGCACCCGCATTGAGCACGACAGCGTCGTGCACGGCGCCGCGGTCACCGGCAAGGACCGCCCGCGCGATCACCGCGTTCGCCTCGGCGTCCCCACCCCGCAGGGCGTCCAGCGGCACCCGGGCCACCCCGACCGCGGTCGGATCGATCCGGTCCTCGCGCACCTTCCCACCCTCGACGACGAACACGGTGCTGGTGGTCGAGGTGGTGATCTCGTCCAGTCCGTCGTCGCCGCGGACCACCAGCGCCGTCACCCCGCGCTCGGCGAGCACGCCGGCGACCACCGGCTGCAGGTCCGCGAACGCGCACCCGATCAGGCCGGCGCGGGGGCGGGCCGGGTTGGTCAACGGTCCGAGCACGTTAAACACCGTCGGGATGCCGATCTCCTTGCGGGGACCGGACGTGAACCGGAACGCCGGATGGAACGTCGGCGCGAAGCAGAAGCCGATCCCCACCTCACGCACGCACGCCGCGACCGCGGCCGGGTCCAGGCTGATCCGGACACCGAGCGCCTCGAGCACGTCCGCACCGCCGCTCTTCGACGACGCGGCCCGGTTGCCGTGCTTGACGACCCGCACCCCGGCCGCCGCGACCACCACCGACGCCATCGTCGAGATGTTCACGGTGTGCTGCCGGTCGCCGCCGGTACCGACGATGTCGACGGCATCGGAATCGACGTCGAGGGGACGGGCGTGCGCGAGCATCGCATCCGCGATCCCCCGCACCTCGGACGGCGTGGGGCCCTTCATCTTCAGCGCGATGCCGAACGCCGCGATCTGGGCGGAGGTGGCGTTGTCGGACATGATCTCGCCCATCGCCCACGAGGCGGTGGCCGCATCGAGATCGCGTCCGTCCGTCAGAGCGCCGAGCACCTCGGGCCACGTCCCCATTCCAACCGCCTCTTCGTCGTCGCTGTGATCCGGGGTGCAGCTTATGACGTCGTCCCGGCCGGGAACGACCGGCGGTGGCCGGTGGTCACCCGACCGCGGCGACGACCCGGGTCGCCAGGTCGTGCACCCGCTCGCACGGGTCGAACGGGATCGGCCCGCTCGCCTCGGCGGCGGCGTCGAGCTTCTTGGGATGGACCTCGACGTCGATCAGGTGCCCGTTCCACTCCCCGGCCGGCTCCGACGGCCGGTAGGTGAGGTTCACCCCGCAGTACCGGGGCCGCTCCCATTGGCCCGGATCGGGGACGCCGTCGGACGACTCGATCCCGGTCAGGCCTGCCAGCGTGATCGGCCGCGCGCCGTCGTACAGCGCCTGCTCGGGGTTGAGGCTGAACAGCACCTCGACCTCCACCCGATACGCCTCGCCGTCCCTGGTGAGGCCGTACCCGCACTGGCCGACGCCGACCGTCGGCCGGTGGACGGTCCAGTCCGGGAAACTCGCGCGCACCAGGTCCTCAAGGCACGGGTCCTTTCCGATCAGGGAGCGGCCCTCGACCGGGACCGCTCGCGGCGGCAGCGCCACGATCCGGTCGATGATCCGGGCCAGGTAGTCGCTGGCCGCCGCGCAGCGGTCCGGCCACTCGCCGATCGCCTTGCCGTCGGACCCGACCCGGCGCACGCGCAGCGTCGCGTAGCGGCCGAAGGCGTCACCGTCGTCCACCTGCGGCAGGTGATACCAGCAGGTGTCCCGAGAGATGTCGTCGTCGGGGCCGGGATCGCGGTAGACGGTGTGCCCGCCGACGGTTTCCGCGTTCGCCTCGATGTCGGCCCGCGCCCGCGCGCTGCCCATCGTCAGCTCGAACACGTGGATCGGGCCCTGACCGTCGCCGACCACGAGGGTGCATCCGGACAGCCCCGGGCCGGTGTTCACGGCGGTCCGGGTGCCCCACCGCTCGGCGTACCCGCGATCGTGGATCGCGCAGCTGTCGGTGCCGCGGATCCGCGCCATCAGGTCGACCAGCGCGCCCGACGAGCCCCCCTCCGAGGCTTCCGAGGACCCGCCAGCGGCCGGATCCGGCGCGGCCGCGGCGTCGCTCGCCGGGATCGGGGTGCCCTCGAGTTGGGCGCATCCCGACACCCCGAGGCACAGCGCCACCGCAAGACCGACCGATACGACACCACGCAACACCCGCAACCCCCATGTGATCCCCCGGCACGGCGCGCCCTCCCCGGGACCGTCGTGCGTTTCGCCGCGGCAGAGTATCGGACGCCCCGGTGCCGGGCCGGCCTCGGGTCAGCCGGCGTCCCCGCCGACCGGTTGCAGCGCGTCCCATCCGACCGCCGTGCCCCCCGCCCGCTGCGCGAGCCCCGCCATCCGCGACTTCTCCTGCGCACAGTGCAGTGCGTCGAGGGCCTGGGTGCGCACCAGGGTCAGGGCGACGAGTTCGTCGCCGGGGGCCGCCTCCGGTGCGTCTACTGGCCGCACGGCGACGGTGTAGCCGTCCTGCGCGGCGAGCTCCGCGGCGCCGGCCACGGCGCGGGCGGGCAGCCGCAGGTGATGCCGCAGGACCGCCTCGTCCTCGGCCACCCACGCCGGGGTCGTCGCGGCCCCACGCTCGAGCGCGGCGCTGCACGATTCGGTGTCGTCGAAGCTCGCCGCGACCACCACCAGATCGGTGCGGTCCCGGTCCAGCGGCACCGTTCCTCCCCTGCCGAAAAGTGTCCGCCACCAACGTGCCCGCGCCATGTGACCACTCTCCCACGAGCGCCCACCTGCACAATCGCGGGCTGGGGCATACTGGAATTCGGGCACGACGCGCCAAGAACGGACCCGGGTGGTCCCGTCGTACGACAAGGCGTCATACTTCCTTCTGTGACGAGCGCAGTAGGGACCCAAGGATCCGCAATCACCCAGCGCGTGCACTCGCTGAACCGGCCGAACATGGTCAGCGTCGGCACCATTGTCTGGCTGTCCAGTGAGTTGATGTTCTTCGCTGGTTTGTTCGCGATGTATTTTGTCGCGCGCGCGCAGGCGAACGGCAACTGGCCGCCGGAGCCCACGGAGTTGAACCTGGCACTCGCCGTGCCGGTCACCGCGGTGCTCGTGGCGTCGTCGTTCACCTGCCAGATGGGCGTTTTCGCCGCCGAGCGCGGCGACGTCTTCGGCCTGCGCCGGTGGTACATCCTGACCCTGGCCATGGGCACGTTCTTCGTGCTCGGACAGGCATACGAGTACCTCCACCTGGTGCAGCACGGCACCACCTTCTCGAGCAGCGCCTACGGGTCGGTCTTCTACATCACGACCGGCTTCCACGGCCTGCACGTCATCGGTGGCCTCGTCGCTTTCGTCTTCTTGATCGTGCGAACCAAGGTCAGCAAGTTCACTCCCGCGCAGGCGACGGCTGCGATCGTCGTCTCGTACTACTGGCACTTCGTCGACATCGTGTGGATCGGCCTGTTCGCCACCATCTATTTCATCCGTTAGAAGCTGAACGCAGTACCCAGCCCAGTCCGTTCAGTCCGTCCCGCGAGACCAAAGGGATACAGATGAGTTCATCCCCCCCTTCACCAGCCGCCGACAGCGCGACTGCCACGAAAGCCCGTCGTCAGCGCAAGTTCCGTCGCCGCGTCACCGGCGCCCTGATCCTGATGATGGGACTCGTCGGCGCCGGCTTCCTCGCCTCGGCCCTGACGCCTGCGCCGCAGGTCGCGACCGCGTCCGAGGACCAGTCCGCGCTGATCCGTGAGGGCAAGCAGCTGTACGACACCTCGTGTGTCACCTGCCACGGCGCGAACCTGCAGGGTGTGCAGGACCGCGGCCCCAGCCTGATCGGTGTCGGTGAGGCCGCCGTGTACTTCCAGGTCTCGTCGGGCCGCATGCCCGCGATGCGCAACGAGGCCCAGGCCCTGCGCAAGCCGCCGAAGTTCGATGCGCGGCAGACCGACGCGATCGGTGCCTACATCCAGGCCAACGGCGGCGGCCCGACCGTGGTGCGGGACGAGAACGGCGAGGTGGCGACCACCTCGCTGCGCGGCAACGACATCGCCCGCGGCAGCGAGCTGTTCCGCCTGAACTGCGCCTCCTGCCACAACTTCACCGGCCGCGGCGGCGCGCTGTCCTCCGGTAAGTTCGCTCCCCCGCTCGACCCGGCCAGCGAGCAGCAGATCTACCAGGCCATGGCCACCGGCCCGCAGAACATGCCCAAGTTCTCGGATCGTCAGCTCAGCCCGGACGAGAAGCGCGACATCATCGCCTTCATCAAGTCCGCAGGCGAGACGAAGAACCCCGGCGGCTACGGCCTCGGTGGCTTCGGTCCGGCGTCCGAGGGCATGGCCATGTGGGCCATCGGAATCGTTGCCGTTGTCGGCGCAGCACTGTGGATCGGAGCAAGGTCATGAGCGACGCCGGTCACGGCGATACGCCGAAGAAGGACTACACCCCGGAGGAGCTCGACGCGATGAGTCGCGACGAACTCGTCACCCTGGGCACCAACCTGGACGGGGTCGACGTCGCGTTCCGGCGCGAGCGTTGGACGGTCGAGGGCACCAAGGCCGAGAAGCGCGCCGAGCGCGCCGTCGCCTACTGGTTCGCGCTCGCCGGCATCTCCGCGATCGCGTTCATCGCGATCTACCTCTTCTGGCCCTGGGAGTACAAGGGCATGGGTGAAGAGGGCTACGACATGTACAGCCTCTACACCCCGCTGATCGGCCTGACGATGGGTCTGGCGATCCTCGGCCTCGGTGTCGGTGCCGTGCTGTTCACCAAGAAGTTCATCCCCGAAGAGGTCTCCATCCAGGACCGGCACGACCAGGGCGGTTCCGCCGAGGTCGACCGTCGGACCATCGTCGCCCAGCTCGGCGACTCGCTGGAGACGTCGACGCTGGGTCGCCGCAAGCTGATCAAGCGGTCCCTCGGCTTCGGTGCTGGCGCGCTCGGCGTCATGGCGATCATGCCGCTCGGTGGCCTGATCAAGAACCCGTGGGCCAAGGGCGACAAGTCGGACCTGTGGACCTCGGGTTGGACCCCGACGTTCCCCGGCGAGACCATCTACCTGCGCCGCTACACCGGCCGCCCGCACGACATCGTGCTGGTGCGCCCGGAGGACCTCGACGCGGGCGCGATGGAGACGGTGTTCCCGTTCCGTGAGTCCGAGCGTGGCAACGAGAAGGCCCTCGCGCACGCGCTCAAGCGGGCCGACAACCCGGTCATGCTGATTCGCCTGCGGACCGAGGACAGCGACCGCGCGGTCCGCCGCAAGGGCCAGGAGAGCTTCAACTTCGGCGACTACTGGGCGTACTCGAAGCTGTGCACCCACCTGGGCTGCCCGACCTCGCTGTACGAGCAGCAGACCAACCGGATCCTGTGCCCGTGCCACCAGTCGCAGTTCGACGCCCTGCACTTCGGTAAGCCGATCTTCGGTCCCGCCGCTCGCGCCCTCCCCCAGTTGCCGATTACAGTCAACGAAGAGGGCTTCCTCGTCGCCAACGGTGACTTCGTCGAGGCCCTCGGCCCCGGATTTTGGGAGCGTCGTTCATGACAACCATCACTGGCGGCCAGTCGAAGGCCGCAGCGCACGCCGCGAAGGCGGGCGAGAACCTGGATTCGCGGTACCACCTCGCGGCGGGCATGCGCAAGCAGATCAACAAGGTCTTCCCGACCCACTGGTCCTTCATGCTCGGCGAGATCGCGCTGTACAGCTTCATCATCCTGCTGATCTCGGGTGTGTACCTCACCCTGTTCTTCGACCCGTCGATGGCGGAGGTCGTCTACAACGGCGCCTACCAGCCGCTGCGCGGCGTCGAGATGTCGAAGGCATACGCGACCACCCTGAACATCTCGTTCGAGGTGCGCGGTGGCCTGTTCGTCCGGCAGATCCATCACTGGGCCGCGCTGATGTTCGCCGCGTCGATCATCATCCACCTGCTGCGCATCTTCTTCACCGGTGCGTTCCGTCGCCCGCGTGAGGCGAACTGGGTGATCGGCTCGCTGCTGCTGATCCTGGCGATGTTCGAGGGCTTCTTCGGCTACTCGCTGCCCGACGACCTGCTGTCCGGCACCGGCCTCCGCGCCGCCCTGTCCGGCATCACGCTCTCGGTTCCGATCGTCGGCAGCTGGCTGCAGTTCCTGATCTTCGACGGCGACTTCCCTGGCACGCTGATCATCCCGCGCCTGTACGTCGCGCACGTGCTGCTGGTTCCCGGCATCATCCTGGCCCTGATCGGCGCCCACCTGGCGCTGGTCTGGTACCAGAAGCACACCCAGTTCCCGGGCACCGGCCGCACCGAGGACAACGTCGTCGGCGTCCGGATCCTCCCGGTGTTCGCCCTCAAGGGTGGCGCGTTCTTCGCCTTCACCTTCGGCATCCTCGCCGTCATGGGTGGCGTGCTGCAGATCAACCCGATCTGGAACATCGGCCCGTACAACGCGTCGCAGGTGTCCGCGGGCTCGCAGCCCGACATCTACATGATGTGGACGGACGGCATGGCTCGACTGTGGCCGGCGTGGGAGATCTATCCGTTCGGGGGCCGCTACACGGTGCCCGCGGTGTTCGCGGTCGCGCTGATCATGGGCCTGGTGTTCACGGCACTGATCGCCTACCCGTGGATCGAGAAGAAGTTCACCAAGGACGATGCGCACCACAACCTGCTGCAGCGTCCGCGTGACGTCCCGGTCCGCACCGGCATCGGCGCGATGGCCATCGTCTTCTACGTGATCCTGACGCTGATGTGCATCAACGACATCATCGCGTTCAAGTTCGACATCTCGCTGAACGCGACGACGTGGATGGGCCGCATCGGCCTGGTGCTGCTGCCGCCGATCGTCTACTTCATCACCTACCGGTTCTGCATCGGGCTGCAGCGCAGCGACCGCGCGGTGCTCGAGCACGGCATCGAGACCGGCGTGATCAAGCGCCTGCCGCACGGTGAGTACGTCGAGGTGCACCAGCCGCTCGGCCCCGTGGACGACCACGGCCACCCGATCCCGCTGGCGTACCAGGGCGCGGCGATCCCGAAGAAGATGAACAAGCTCGGCTCCGCGGGCAAGCCCGGCCTGGGCAGCCTGATGGTCGCGGACCCGGCCGACGAGGCGGCCGCACTGGTTGCCGCCGAGCACGAGAAGGAGCACGAGCAGCTCGCGATCCTCAAGGCGTACCAGGACAAGGCGCACGGCGTCGAGTCCGAGGCGCCCAGCGGCTCGCACGCCATCGACTCCTCCGACGGCGACGCCAAGCACTGACTCCGGTCACGCTCGCACACGGGGAAGGCCCCGAACCCGCACAGGGTTCGGGGCCTTCCCCGTTTCTGGTCAACGGATACGGGTCGCGTGAGGTGGAGGTGAACCCGCCCCTGCCGCTGAGCGTCGCCATACCGGTGACGCTCGCACTGCCCACGCCGCAGTCTCGGCCCACCCCGCGGTCTCGGCGCTGGCCGCGGCTCAGTCCCGCCACACCTCGGTGTAGCTGTACCAGCCGCCGCCGAGGTCGGTGGCGGTGAGGTCGACATCTCCCGCGGGTGCACCGTCCGGCGCATACGCCCAGCCGGAGGTCACCGTCAGGAACGTCGCATCGTCATCAACGAAGAACACCGCGCCGTCCCGCCCGACGAAGACCCGCGACAACTCGAGGCCACCGATCCGCACATCCTCCGCCCGATGCTCCGGATCGTCGGGCATCGCGGCCACGTAGGCGTCGAGGTCCGCCCGCGCCGACTCGAAGTCGGCCACCGGCAGCACCGACAGGAGCAGCCCACCCGCGAGCACCGCCGCGGGGGCGGCCAGGATCCACCGGGACCACCGCCGGTCCCGGCCCACCACATACAGGGTCTTGATCGCCCACACCAGCCCTGTCACGAGCAGCACCAGCAGGATGGGTGCGCCGAAGAAGAACCGGTCCGCGTCGGTCAGGTTCCGGGTCCCCGGCCACCAGTCCGCCAGCAGGACCGTCAGCGCGGCGACCGCGGCGACGGTGACCGCGAGGACGACGGGTCCGGGTGGTGAGGCGAGCGGGTCCCGCTCCGTCCCGATCCGCGCCGCCCGTGCCCGGTCCATCGCCACTCCCCCTCGCCGCGCGCCCCCGAGTCCGGGGGCGATCGTGTGCCGCCAGCGTAGGGCAAGGACGCCGAAACGCCGCGGGCGCCACACCCGGTGGGGTGTGGCGCCCGCGGCGCTGGTTCGTTGGCGTCAGTGCTTCTCCGGCCCGATGTGGTACTCGAAGACCAGGCCCGCCGCGCAGGCGAGCACAACGACGACGCTGACCACGATCAGCCACGGCTGGAAGAAGGCGAGGGAGACCGCGCTCAGTGCGGCACCGCCCGCGAGGAGGATCGGCCAGAAGCTGCCCGGGCTGAAGAAGCCCAGATCGCCGGCGCCGTCCGAGATCTCCGCCTCCTCGTAGTCCTCCGGACGGGTGTCGAGGCGACGGGCCACGAACCGGAAGTAGGTGCCAATGATCAGGCTCAGCCCGGCGGTCAGGACGAGGGCGGTGGTGCCCGCCCACTCGACACCGGTCCGCGACATGGCGGTGAAGATGCCGTACACGATTGCGATGAAGACGAAAAACACCGTCAACATCTCGAAGAGCTTGGCTTCGATCTTCATATCAGCTCGTCCTTCAGCAGGTTGCTAGGTCGTCGTAGGCCGTCGGGCCTCGTGTTCTGGGGTGCCGAAGCCGGCTACTGGTTCTCGCCCTCGAGGACCTGCGTTGCCTGGCGGTAGGTCCGTTCCGTATTGAACGGGGTGGTCGACGTCGCGACCGGGGACTCGCCGATCGCCTCAAGCGCCGCGGCCGTGGTGAGCGCCTGGCCACCCTCGTCCACCGGCTTGCGCAGCTCGATGTACTTGGCGAACTTCTCCGGGCTCACGGCGCGGACCTCGAAGTTCATCATCGCGTGGTAGGTGCCGCACATTTCCGCGCACCGGCCGACGAACGCGCCTTCCTTCTGGATCTCACTGATCTGGAAGACGTTGTCGGAGTGGTTCTCCTTCGG
This sequence comes from Rhodococcus sp. NPDC054953, assembly GCF_053609225.1. Lineage (NCBI taxonomy): Bacteria > Bacillati > Actinomycetota > Actinomycetes > Mycobacteriales > Nocardiaceae > Rhodococcus > Rhodococcus sp. NPDC054953. The sequence goes on from NZ_JBSGXD010000025.1 coordinate 49,026, forward strand.
GTTCGGCATGACGTCCCGCTTGAACAGGAACTCCGGAACCCAGAAGGCGTGGATGACGTCCGAGGACGCGAGAGCGAACTCGATGCGCTTGCCGGTCGGCAGCACCAGGATCGGGATCTCGCTGCTGGAGCCGATGGTCTCGATCTTGTTGTAGTTCAGGTAGGACAGGTCGTGCTCGGACTTGCCCGCCATCGCGCCGGGGACCTCGTAGCCGTGCACCACGTTCGGCTCGCCGGGCGCCTCGGCCGCGGCCTGCGCCTCCTCGTCGATGCCGTCGTACTTGGCGGTGCCGTCACCGAGGTCGATGCTGCGGTAGCCGAACTTCCAGTTCCACTGGTAGGCGGTCACGTCGACGACGACGTTGGGGTCGTCCTTCTTCTCGTGGACGTAGTTCTGCACGACGACCGTGAAGTAGAACAACACCGCGATGATCACGAACGGGACCGCCGTGTACAGCAGTTCCAGCGGCACGTTGTAGGCCGTCTGGCGGGGGAACTCCGGGGAGTCCTTCTTCTTCCGGTGGAAGATGACCGTCCAGAACGTCAGGCCCCACACGATGACACCCATGAACAGGGCGGCGATGACCGACCAGGTCCACAGTTCACGCATTCGCTCGGCCTGCGGAGTGATGCCCGACGGCCATCCGAAGCGAAGCACCGAATTGTCGATCGAACATCCCGACAGCAGCATGGCGGCCAGTCCCAATGAGACCGCTAGCCCCGCTCGCCGAAGGATCCGACTCTGCGCCACGTTCACGCCTTCCTGATCGCCGCAAAATTGATAGGGGCAGCCCAGCGGGACACCCGAATACTACGCAGCGTAGACCAAAGCCGCCGCCCATCCACCCTCGGGTCACACCCGGCGGTTCGGCGCGTCTGCGGCATACTCGGCACAATCAATCGGCAATCCGCTCCTCACCTGTTCACGCGGGTGTGGAGTTCCCCCCGAAGCGAATTGAGGTACTGGACGCTGTGTGTGGACTGCTCGGGCTATTGACCTCGGACGGAACCACCGACGCCGCCGTCGCACGGGTCGACTCCGCGATGCACTGCCTTCGCCACCGTGGACCCGACGAGCACGGAACCTGGCACGACGACGACCTCGTGTTCGGCTTCAACCGGCTGTCGATCATCGACATCGAACACTCGCACCAGCCGCTGCGGTGGGGCCCGTCCGACAATCCGGACCGGTACGCGCTCACCTTCAACGGCGAGATCTACAACTACCTGGAACTGCGGGAGGAACTCGCCAACGACCACGGCGCCGAGTTCCGCACCGAGGGCGACAGCGAGGCCATCGCCGCCGCGTTCCACCACTGGGGCGCCGACGCGGTGCGCAGGCTGCGCGGCATGTTCGCGTTCGCGATCTGGGACACCGAAACGCGGGAGCTGTTCATCGCCCGCGACCCGTTCGGCATCAAGCCGCTGTTCCTCGCCACCGGCACCGCGGGCACCGCGTTCGGCAGCGAGAAGAAGAGCCTGCTCGAACTCGTCGACGTGATCGGCATCGGCACCGACCTCGACCCGCGGGCCACCGAGCACTACACGGTGCTGCAGTACGTTCCGGAGCCGGAGACACTGCACACCCAGATCCGCCGACTCGAGTCCGGGTCCTACGCGTGGATCCGCCCCGGCGAGCAGCCGCGGATCACCCGGTACTTCACTCCGCAGTTCCCGGTGCGGCCGTTCACGCCGGGCAGCGAGCAGTCGCGGTACCGCGAGATCGCGGCGGCGCTCGAGGACTCCGTCGCCAAGCACATGCGGGCCGACGTCACGGTCGGCTCGTTCCTGTCCGGCGGCATCGACTCCACCGCGATCGCCGCGCTGGCGATGCGGCACAACCCGAAGCTGATCACCTTCACCACCGGATTCGAGCGGGAGGGCTACTCGGAGGTCGACGTCGCCGCGGAATCCGCGGCCGCGATCGGCGCCAGGCACGTGGTCAAGGTGGTCTCCCCCGCCGAGTTCGCCGCGGCGATCCCGGAGATCATCTGGTATCTCGACGACCCGGTCGCCGACCCGGCCCTGGTGCCGTTGTGGTTCGTCGCGAAGGAGGCCCGCAAGCACGTCAAGGTGGTGCTCTCCGGCGAGGGCGCCGACGAACTGTTCGGCGGGTACACCATCTACCGGGAGCCGCTGTCCCTCAAACCGTTCGAGTACCTGCCCGCGCCGCTGCGTCGGGCCGCCGGGAAGCTGTCGGAGCGGATCCCGGACGGCACCCGAGGCAAGAGCCTGCTCAACCGGGGTTCGATGACCCTCGAGGAGCGCTACTACGGCAACGCCCGCAGCTTCAACGACGCGCAGCTGCGGGCCGTGCTGCGGGACTTCCGCCCGGAGTGGACGCACCGGGACGTGACCGCGCCGATCTACGCGCAGTCCGCGGGCTGGGATCCGGTCGCACGGATGCAGCACCTGGACCTGTTCACCTGGCTGCGCGGGGACATCCTCGTCAAGGCCGACAAGATGACGATGGCGAACTCCCTCGAACTGCGGGTGCCGTTCCTCGACACCGAGGTCTTCGAGGTCGCCTCGCGGGTGCCGCTGGATCAGAAGATCACGAAATCGACCACGAAGTACGCGCTGCGGCAGGCGCTTGAGGGCATCGTCCCGCCGCACGTGCTGCACCGCGCGAAGCTGGGCTTCCCGGTCCCGCTGCGGCATTGGCTGGCGGGCACCGAACTGTTCGACTGGGCGCACCAGCAGATCGCGGACTCCCAGACCGATCACATCTTCGACAAGGCAGCGGTCGCGCGGATGCTGAACGAGCATCGCGACGGCGTCTCGGACCACAGCCGCCGCCTGTGGACGGTGCTGTGCTTCATGATCTGGCACGGCATCTTCGTCGAGAAGCGCATCGTGCCGCAGATCCAGGAACCGGTGTACCCGGTCCACATGTAGAGGCGCTTCGCGCCCGTGAGTCCTTCTGGCCCCCATTGGGACCAGAAGGACTCACGGGCGGCGGAGCCGCCTAGAGGACGGCGGCGATCTCGTCGGCGGCCTCGGCCCCGTAGGCCTCGGCGAGCCGCTTGACGGCGTCGTCCCGGTCCAGGGTCCACTCCTGGGTGCCGACGGTCTCGAGCACCAGCACCGCGACCAGCGATCCGAGCTGCGCCGCCCGCTCCAGGCTCAGCCCGGCGCTCCGGCCGGTCAGGAAGCCGGCGCGGAACGCGTCCCCGACACCGGTCGGGTCGACCTTCGCCTTCTCGGGCACCACGCCGACCCGGATGACGTTGCCCTCCCGGTCGACGATCTCGACACCCTTCGCGCCGAGCGTCGTGACCCGCAACCCGATCTGCTCGGCGATCTCCCGCTCGGTCAGCTCGGTCTTCTGCAGCAGCAGCGCCCACTCGTACTCGTTCGTGAACAGGTACTTCGCGCCGCCGATCAGCTCCCGCGCCTCGGCGCCGGACAGCCGGGCCAGCTGCTGGGACGGGTCCGCGGCGAACGGCAAACCCAGCTCGCGGCACTGCTGCGTGTGCCGGGCCATCGCGGCCGGATCGTTCGCGCCGACGAGCACCAGGTCGACACCGGCGGGCAGGTCGGCGAGCGAGATGTCGCGGGCCTCGCTCATCGCGCCCGGGTAGAACGACGCGATCTGCGCCATGTCCTCGTCGGTGGTGCACACGAACCGGGCGGTGTGCGCGGTCTGCGACACGTGCACCGCCGAGCAGTCGACGCCGTGCTGCTCGAGCCACCCCCGGTACTCGGCGAAGTCGGCGCCGACCGCGCCGACGAGCAGCGGGGTTCCGCCGAGCACGCCCATCGCGAAGGCGATGTTGCCGCCGACGCCGCCGCGGCGAACCACCAGGTCGTCGACGAGGAAGCTCAACGAGATGTGCTGAAGCTGGTCGGCGATCAGCTGCTCGGCGAAGCGCCCGGGGAAACGCATCAGGTGATCGGTGGCGATGGAACCGGTGACCGCGATTGTCACGCGTGAGACCTTTCAGTTCGACTGCGCACGGGGCGGGACATCCCCATGTCAGATGTGCAAAGTCCTCACCGTACCCGGCCCGGTCCTGCCCCGGACACGCCTCCGGCGAGGGAACCAGTGAAGGGGGGCGCGACAGGGGGGGGGGGGGGGGGGGAGCAGGTGGAAGAATCGCCGACGGCG
>NZ_JBSGXD010000025.1:53145-57100 GCF_053609225.1 Rhodococcus sp. NPDC054953
CGGGTGTGCGACTCAGTTGAAGGAGTCGCCGCAGGCGCAGGAGCCGGTGGCGTTCGGGTTATCGATCGTGAAGCCCTGCTTCTCGATGGTGTCGACGAAGTCGATGGTGGCGCCCTCGACGTACGGCGCGCTCATCCGGTCGACAGCGAGCCCGACCCCACCGAAGTCGACGACGAGGTCGCCGTCGAGGCTGCGGTCGTCGAAGAAGAGCTGGTAGCGCAGTCCGGCGCAGCCACCCGGCTGAACGGCGATGCGCAGGGCCAGGTCGTCGCGACCCTCCTGGTCGAGCAGAGCCTTGGCCTTGGCCGCTGCCGCGTCGGTCATCACGACCTTGTGCGCGGCGTCGTTCTGCACGGAGCTGTCGTTCTCCACTGTCATGGGCTCTCCCTGTTCGCTCGTACCAAAACCCGTGAACGCTACAACCGTACTCCGCGCGACACTATTCCCGCCGCGACCCTCGACTTTCGGACCGACTCGTGGGGCGGGACGGTCCGGGGTCGTGGCGGCGGGAGGCCAGCAAGTAGCCTGGTGGGGTGAAACTGCTGCGCCGAGGCAACCCCGACAATCCCGACAACGGGGATGACCGGGCCGACGAGTCGACCGCTCCCGAGCCGACCACCCCGACCTCCTCCGCCGTCACCGAGGGCAAGGGGCGTCCGACGCCGAGCCGCCGGGAGGCCGAGGGCCGACGCCGCGGGCCGGTCGCACCGGCACCGATGACGGCGAAGGAGGCCCGCGCGCGGCGCAAGCAGAACCGCGGCTCGAAGGAGGAACGCAAGGTCGCGTCCGCCGAGCGGCGCGCCGACGCCGCCGACCGCCGGGCCAGGATGCTCGCGGGCGAGGACAAGTACCTGCTGCCCCGCGACAAGGGCCCGGTCCGCGCCTACGTCCGCGACCTGGTGGACTCGCGCAGGCACCTGGTCGGCCTGTTCATGCCGCTCGCGGTGCTGCTGATCCTGGCGATGTTCCTCGATCCGTCGCTGCAGGCCTACGTCACGCTCGGCATGTTCGTGATGATGCTGTTCATGGTGGTCGAGGGCATCCTGCTGGGCAGGCAGGTCAACAACAAGGTCCGCGACCGCTTCCCGGACTCGATCGACGGTGGCTTCAAGCTGGGCTGGTACGCGTTCGTCCGGGCATCGCAGATCCGGAAGATGCGGGCGCCGCAGCCGCGGGTCTCCCCCGGCGACGCGGTGTGACGACCGCGGCCCCTGGTCGGCGGGTGCTCGTCCTCGGCGGGGCCCGCTCCGGCAAGTCCGGGCACGCGGAATCGTTGATGCCCGCGGGTGAGACCCGCTACGTCGCCACCGCCCGGATCGACCCGGAGGACGCGGACTGGACCGCGCGAATCGACCGGCATCGGGTCCGACGGCCCGCGCACTGGACGACCGTCGAGAGCGGGCGCGGCCCGGGACTCGCGTCGATCCTGCGTGCGGGCGGCCCCCCGACGCTCGTCGACGACCTCGGCACCTGGCTCACCGCCGAACTCGACGACGCCGACGCGTGGGACGCTCCCCGCGGCACGATCACGCCCCGCTGCGAGGACCTGGTGACGGCCGTCGCGGGCTACCCGGGCACACTCGTACTCGTCAGCCCCGAGGTGGGGCTCGGCGTGATCCCCGAGACCAGGTCCGGGCGCCTGTTCCGGGACGAGATCGGCGCCCTCAACGGCGCCATCGCGGGGGTGTGCGACGAGGTCGTCCTCGCGGTCGCGGGGCTGACCGTTCAGCTGAAGTGACGACCGTCCCGATGCCGCGACCCGACGCGAAAGGTGTGCTGTGACAACCGAATCGACCTCGACACCCGAGGACGCGGAGACCGCAGGGGTGTCGTTCGACCCGGTCGTCGCGCCGTCGGCGTCGGCGCGGACCGCCGCGGACGACCGGCAGGCGCAGCTGACCAAGCCCGCCGGATCCCTCGGCCGTCTCGAGGACCTCGCGGGCTGGGTCGCCGCCTGCCAGGACCGGTGCCCGCCGACACCGTTCGCGCGACCGCGGGTGGTCGTGTTCGCCGGCGACCACGGCGTCGCCCGGCACGGGGTGTCCGCGTATCCGGCGGAGGTGACCGCGCAGATGGTGGCGAACTTCCTCGCTGGTGGCGCCGCGGTCAACGTGCTCGCCGCGGCGAACGGTGCCGGGGTGCGCGTCGTCGACATCGCCGTCGACGCCGACACCGACCCGGCCGTGTCCCGGCACAAGGTGCGGCGGTCCAGCGGCGCCATCGACCGGGAGGACGCGCTGACCGCGGAGGAGACGGCCCGCGCGATCGCGGCCGGGCGGGCGATCGCCGACGAGGAGGTCGACGCGGGCGCCGACCTGCTGATCGCCGGTGAGATGGGCATCGGCAACACGACCCCGGCGACGGTGCTGATCGCGACGCTGACGGACACCGAACCGGTCGCCGCGGTGGGCCGCGGCACCGGCATCGACGACGCGGGCTGGATCCGGAAGACGGCCGCGATCCGGGACGCGATGCGGCGGGTGCGACGCCACGCCGCGGACCCGGTGGCGTTGCTGCGGGTCGGCGGGGGCGCCGACCTGGCGGCGATGGCCGGGTTCCTGGCGCAGGCCGCGGTGCGGCGGACCCCGGTGATCGTCGACGGCCTCGTCGTGACCGCGGCGGCGATGGTTGCGGAGGAGCTGGCACCCGGGGCAAGGGAATGGTGGGTGGCCGGGCACCGGTCGACCGAACCATCCCACGTGGTTGCGCTGCAGCGGCTGCACCTCGACCCGATCCTGGACCTGCGCATGCGGCTCGGCGAGGGGTCCGGCGCGGTGGTGGCACTGCCGGTGCTGCAGGGCGCGGTCGCCACCCTCGCGAGCATGGCGACCTTCGCGGACGCCGGGGTCAGCAACCGCGAGGCAGGCGACAGCCTCGCCGACGCCGCCGTCACGGACTGACGACGTGGGCGGGTTGCGGTTGGCACTGTCCTGGCTGACGGTGCTCCCCCTCCCGCACCGGGACGGCGGGCCGCCGATCGACCGCGCCGCCGGCCGTCGCGCGATCGCGGCGGCCCCGGTCGTCGGGGTGCTGTTGGGGCTGCTCGCGGCGGCGGTGACCGCGGGACTGCTCGCCGCGTCCCTCGGCGCCGCCCTCGCCGGACTCGCCGCGGTCGCGGTGCTGGCGTTGGCGACCCGCGGCATGCACGTCGACGGGCTCGCGGACACCGTCGACGGCCTCGGCTGCTACGGCCCGCCCGAGCGGGCCCTCGAGGTGATGCGCAGCGGCGGCGTCGGCCCGTTCGGGGCGGCGGCGCTCGTGATCGTCCTTGGCGGGCAGGCGCTCGCGTTCGGTTCCCTCGCCGCGTCCGGGCAGTGGGCGGCGGTGCTGCTCGCGGTCGCGGCGGGGCGGGTCGCCGCGGTGCTCACCTGCAGGCCGACGCTCCCCGCCGCCACCGCGACCGGATTCGGCGCGCTGGTCGCGGGCACCCAGCCCGCGTGGGTGCGCGTCGCGTGGACGGCGCTGATCATCGGCGCGTCCACGCTCGCCGTCCCGGACCGGTGGTGGCAGGGCCCGCTGGTGGCGGCGGTGGTCCTCGCCGCGGTGATCGCGCTGACCGGCCACTGCGCCCGCCGTTTCGGCGGCATCACCGGGGACGTTCTCGGCGCCGCGATCGAGGTGACCGTCGCCGCGACCGCGGCCGGTTTCCTGCTCGGCGGCTGAGCGCCGGCTACCGCCCCGGATTGCCGCCGTCGATGCCGTAGCGGTACCGAGCCCCGACCAGGAACCACAGCAGCGGCCCGATCACCGGCAGCACGAACGCCACCGACATCCAGGCGAGCTTGCCGGACAACCCGACCGATCGGGATCGCACGATCGACACCGCGGCGATCACGAAGCAGGCCGCCACCACGACCGCGCCGACAGTTGTCATGCCAGCAGACTGTCACACCGCCGGTCCTGGGGGGGGGGGGGGGGGGGAGAAAAAAAAACGGAAGGAGAAAGGAGAGAGAGG
>NZ_JBSGXD010000025.1:57110-69168 GCF_053609225.1 Rhodococcus sp. NPDC054953
AGGGGCCGTGGAGATCGCGAGACATGCTCGAATCCTGCCACCACACAGCTCCCGCGGATGTTTCCCATCAGGGGAGACTGCACCACGTTTGGTCTTACTGGGGCGGTTTCCCCCCCCCCCCGCCCAGGGCCGAAGCCGTCAGGCCAGGGTGGTCATCCAGCCGTGGGTGTCGGCGAAGGTGCCGCGCTGGATCCCGGTCAACGTGTCGCGGAGCGCCATCGTGACCTCGCCCGGCTCGCCGCCGCTGATGCTGAACTCGCCCTCGGCGGACTTCACGGATCCGACCGGGGTGATGACCGCGGCGGTGCCGCACGCGAACACCTCGGTGATCTCCCCGGACGCCGCCTTCTCCCGCCACTCGTCGGTGCTGATCCGGCGTTCCTCGACCGCGTACCCGGCGTCGGCGGCGAGGGTGAGCAGTGAGTTGCGGGTGATGCCCGGCAGCAGCGACCCGGACAGCTCCGGGGTGACGAGGCGGGCGTCGGCGCCGGACCCGAAGACGAAGAACAGGTTCATGCCGCCCATCTCTTCGACGTACCGGCGTTCGGTCGCGTCGAGCCAGACGACCTGGTCGCAGCCCTCGTCCGCGGCCTGCGCCTGCGCGACCAGGGAGGCCGCGTAGTTGCCGGCGAACTTGGCGGCGCCGGTGCCGCCGGGGGCGGCGCGCACGTACTCGGTGGACAGCCAGACGCTGACCGGCTTGACGCCCTGTGCGAAGTACGCGCCCGCCGGGGACGCGATGAGCAGGTACTTGTAGCTGTTCGCGGGCCGCACCCCGAGGCCGACCTCGGTGGAGATCAGGAACGGACGCAGGTAGAGGGCGTCCTCACCGCCCGCGGCGGGCACCCAGCCGCCGTCGACGGCGAGCAGCTCGGTGATCGAGCGGTGGAACAGCTCGTCGGGCAGCTCCGGCATCGCCATCCGGCGCGCGGACGCGCGGAGCCGTTCCGCGTTGGACAGGACCCGGAACGACGAAATCGAGCCGTCCTGCTGCCGGTACGCCTTGAGGCCCTCGAAGATCGCCTGCCCGTAGTGCAGCACCATCGTCGCCGGATCCATCTGCAGCGGCGCGTAGGGCTGCACCGTCGCGTCGTGCCAGCCGCGGTCCTCGGTCCAGTCGATGGTGACCATGTGATCGGTGAAGTACTTGCCGAACCCGGGGGCCTCCAGTACTCGCGCGCGCTCCTGCTCCGTGGCGGGTGCGGGGTGCGGAATACGCGTGAAGTCGAGGACACCAGTCATGCGCCGAATCCTATCGAACGCGGCGTGCACGACCATGCGCGACCGCGAGTTCTCGTGCCGCGCCGGCGCGCGACTGCCTGCGCGGCACCCGGGTCACCGGGTGTGCACCGGCACGAACGGCGGCGCGACGACCTCGCAGCGCAGGGCCCGGCCCCGCACGTCGACGGTGACCTCGTCGCCTGCCGCCACCCCCGCGGACGCATCAAGCAGCGCCAACGCGATGCCGACCTTCAGCGTCGGAGAGAAGGTGCCCGACGTGGTCTCGCCGAGCGCCACGCCCTCCCGCAGCACCGACTGTCCCTGCCGCAGCACGCCGCGGTCGAGCGCCCGGATCCCCCACATGGTGCGGGCGGGGCCCGCCGCCTTCTGCGCGGTCAGCGCCTCACGACCCCAGAACGCCGGCTTGCGCCACCCGATCGCCCACCCGCACCGCGCCTCGAGCGGCGAGATGTCGGTGGACAGTTCGTGCCCGTGCAGCGGGTAGCCCGCCTCGGTGCGCAGGGTGTCCCTGGCACCGAGTCCGGCGACCTCGCCCCCCGCCGCCTTCACCGCGGCCAGCAGCGCCCGGAACACCGGCTCGGCACCCTCCCAGGAGGGCAGCAGTTCGTAGCCGTGCTCGCCGGTGTACCCGGTGCGGCACACCCGCACCGGCTGCCCCTCGAATTCCGCGTCGACGAACGCCATGTAGTCCATGTCCGACGGCAATCCCAGTGCGGCAAGGATTTCCAGCGATTTCGGTCCCTGCACCGCCAGCACGCCGTAGTCGCGGTGCAGGTCCGTCACCGTGATCCCGTCCGGGGCCTGCGCGGCCAGCGCGGCGACCACAGCCGCGGTGTTCGCCGCGTTCGGCACCAGGAACACCTCGTCCGCGGAGACGTAGTAGGCGATCAGGTCGTCGGTGACGCCCCCGGCCTCGGTGGCACACAGGGTGTACTGGGCCTGCCCCGGACCGATCTTGTCGAGATCGTTTGTCAGGCAAGCATTCACGAATGCGGCGGCACCGGGGCCGACGACCGACGCCTTGCCGAGGTGGCTGACGTCGAACACCCCGACCGTCTCCCGGACGGCAGTGTGCTCGGCGACCACCCCGGCATACGACACCGGCATCTCCCAGCCTCCGAACGGGGCGAAGGTGGCGCCGAGTTCGGTGTGCACGGCGTGGAGGGGTCCCTGCTGCAGTTCCGCATCACTCATGGGCACCACGCTAGTCGACGGGGATGGCCCCGACCCGATCGAAACGGCGGCGGTGCACCCGGACGATGCAGGTCCGCGCGCCCCGCTGGCGCGAACTACAGTTGCGGACAACGCAATCACCCACACCCCAGGAGCAGATGTGAGCCCTGCCAAGTCCGATGCGCCGCTCGGCCCGGAACTCGTCCTCGCCGGATCGATCGCCAAGCGGGTCGACGTCCTCGTCATCGGCCTGACCACCGGGCCGGACGGTCCCGAGGTTTCCGTCGGCGACGTCCTCGACGACGCCACCGCCGAGGCCGTCCTCGCCGGGCTCGTCGCGGTCGGGGCGACCGGCCGGGCCGAGGAGGTCACCCGGATTCCCGCACCGGCCGACCTGCCCGTCGCGAGTGTGGTTGCGGTCGGGCTCGGGTCCGCCGACGACGCCGACGCGGAACAGATCCGCCGCTCGGCGGGTGCGGCCGCCCGCGCGCTCGCCGGCACCGCCATCGCCGCGACCACGCTGTCCGGGCTCGACCTCGGCGCCGCTGCGGAGGGCTTCTACCTCGGCGCCTACACGTTCACCGAGTTCAAGGCGAAGTCCGCGCCCGGCGCGGGCAGCGCCCCCCTCGGCCGGGTCGAGTTGCTGGTGCCGTCACCGCGCACCGCGGCGGCAAAGAACGAACTTGCCCGCTCGGCCGCGATCGCGGAAGCCGTCGCCGTCGCCCGCGAGTTCGTGAACACCCCGCCCAGCCACCTGTACCCGGCAGAGTTCGCGGCCCGGGCCAAGGCGCTCGGCGCCGCCGCCGGACTGAAGGTGGAGGTGCTCGACGAGAAGGCCCTCGAGAAGGGCGGTTACGGGGGCATTCTCGGCGTCGGCAAGGGATCGTCCCGGCTGCCGCGCCTGGTCCGGCTCACCCACAAGCCGACCGGCCGCGGGCTCAAGAAGGTCGCACTGGTGGGCAAGGGCATCACCTTCGACACCGGCGGCATCTCCATCAAGCCCGCCGCGGGCATGGAGAACATGACCTCCGACATGGGCGGCGCCGCGGCCGTCATCGCGACGGTCGTCCTCGCAGCCAAGCTCGGGCTGAAGGTCGGCGTCGACGCGTACGCGCCGATGGCCGAGAACATGCCGTCCGCGACCGCCCAGCGCCCCGGGGACGTCCTCACCCAGTACGGCGGCACCACCGTCGAGGTGATCAACACCGACGCCGAGGGCCGCCTCGTGCTCGCCGACGCCATCGTCAAGGCGTGCGAGCAGAACCCCGACTACCTGATCGACACCGCGACGCTCACCGGAGCGCAGATGGTCGCGCTCGGCAACCGCACCCCCGGCGTGATGGGCACCGACGAGTTTCGCGATCGGGTCGCCCGGATCTCGCAGGAGATCGGCGAGAACGCGTGGCCGATGCCGCTGCCCGCCGAGCTGCGCGCGGACCTGAACTCGAAGGTCGCGGACCTGGCGAACGTGACCCCGCACCGGTGGGGCGGCATGCTCGCGGCGGCGATCTTCCTGAAGGAGTTCGTCGCCGACGACGTGCAGTGGGCGCACATCGACGTCGCGGGTCCGTCGTACAACACCGGCGGCCCGTTCGGCTACACCCCGAAGGGCGGCACCGGCGTCCCGGTCCGCACGATGATCAGCGTCCTTGAGGACATCGCCGCCAACGGCTAGTGCGCTCCGCGCCCGTGCAGATGGGGCGGCTCCGCTGCGCTCCGCACCCGTGCGTGGTTTTTCCCCCCCCCTGGGGGGAAAACCCCCCCACGGTGCCGATGTCGGGGACGGCCCCGCACTCTTCGTGAGTGCGGGGCCGTTCCGCGTCTATCGTGGGGGGGGAACCGGACATTCCGCTCCGGCCTGCACCGCGAGGACTTCTCGCCGACCCGAGGGAGCGACGACATGGCAGGCAAGGGAATCGACAGGGTGAAGACGCAGGCGGCGTTGGACACGGTGCGGGAGAGCCCGGGCATCGCCGCGATCGTCGCGGCGCCGGTGGTGATCGGGTTCGGCGTGCTCTGGTGGGCGATCGGCTTCTGGCCGGCGCTGCTGTCGGTCGCGGTGGTCGTTGCCGTCGTCGTCGGCTTGCGGAAGCTGCGGGGCTGACCGCGGGTTCCGGGTCGGCGGGTCCGATCCGGGACCATTGTCACTTCCATCACAACCTCTGTGACATACCTCGCATCGAACGAGTACTCTCTGCGAGAACATGTTCTATTTTGGAGGAGATCGACAGTGGCGTTCGTGATCACTCAGCCTTGTTGCAACGACGCGAGTTGCACCGAGGTGTGCCCGGTGGACTGCATCCATCCGACGCCGGACGAGCGGGCGTTCAAGAGCACCGAGATGCTGTACATCGATCCCGAGAGCTGCATCGATTGCGGCCTCTGCGTTGACGCCTGCCCGGTCAACGCGATCTTCCGTGACGACGACCTGCCCGCGTCGATGGAACGGTACGCCTCCATCAACGCCGACTACTTCGCCGCGGGCGATCTCGAGGACGCCGCACCAGGCCCGTCGCTGAAGTTCCCGAAGAACGTCGACGAGCCGTTCCGCGTCGCAATTGTCGGCGCGGGGCCGTCCGGGTTCTACGCGGCCCGCGAACTGCTCGCGTTCAAACGGTCCGGCATCGAGGTCGACATGTTCGACCGGCTGCCGACACCGTGGGGACTGGTGCGCGCGGGCGTCGCCCCCGACCACCCCGAGACGAAGGCCGTCACCGACCTGTTCGCCGAGGTCTCCCGCAGGCCCGGCTTCCGCATGCACCTCAACGTCGAGGTCGGCACCCACATCAGCCACGCCGAACTCCTCGAACATCACCACGCGGTGATCTACACGGTCGGCGCGCCGAGCGACCGGCACCTCGGCATCGCGGGCGAGGAACTGCCCGGCAGCCTCGCGGCCACCGAGTTCGTCGCCTGGTACAACGGCCACCCCGACTACGCCGCCCGCGACTTCGACCTGACCGGGAAGCGGGCGGTCATCGTCGGCAACGGCAACGTCGCGCTCGACGTGGCGCGGCTGCTGGTCCTCGACCCCGACGCCCTCGCCAAGACCGACATGGCGCAGCACGCGGTCGACGCGTTGCGGGACAGCGCGATCGAGGAGGTCGTGCTGCTCGGCAGGCGCGGACCGGCTCAGGCCGCGTTCACCAACCCGGAACTCCTCGCCCTCGGGCACCTGCCGGGTGTGGATGTCGTCGTCGACCCGGCCGAGCTCGAGCTCGACGAGGTCAGCGCCGCCGAGGTCGCGGCCAACCCGGCGAAGAAGCTCAAGCTCGACATCCTCCGCGAGTACGCGGCCCGGCCCCTCGCCGGTCACCCGAAGCGGATCGTCCTGCGGTTCCTGGTGTCCCCGGTCGAGGTGCAGGGCACCGACCACGTCACCGGGCTCGTCGTTGCCCGCAACGAGATGGTCGCCGACGAGTCCGGCGCCATGCGTGCCCGCAGCACCGACGACACCGAGGTCCTCGAGACCGGCCTGGTGCTGCGCTCGGTCGGCTATCGCGGCGTCCCGGTCCCGGACCTGCCGTTCGACGAGTCGAGGGGCACCATCTCGAACGTCGGCGGCCGGGTCACCGAGGTCGGCACCGACGTCCCGGTGCCCGGCACCTATACCGCGGGCTGGATCAAGCGCGGGCCGTCGGGTGTCATCGGCACCAACCGGCAGTGCGCACACGACACCATCGCACTCATCCTCGAGGACCTCACCGCCGAGCGCCTCGACACCCCGAAGGCGGATCGGGACGCCCTGGTGGCGTTGCTCGCGGACCGGCAGCCCGACGAGGTCGACTGGGCGGGCTGGAAGCTGATCGACGCCCGCGAACGCGAACTCGGCAAGGCGGCGGGCCGTCCCCGCATCAAGCTGCTCGACGTCGCGGAGATGGTGTCGATCGCGAAGGGCTGAGCCCTACCGCGAGTGCGGAGCCGTCCGGGAGCCGGGCCTGTCGAGCACAGGCCCGGCTCCCGCCGTTCGACGGTCGGTCGCGGGATCGGTCAGCGCGGCACGTGGAACGAGGTCAGGGTCGCGCCTGCGACGTGGATCCCCGCCCAGGCGTCCGTGACGGCCAGTGTTGCCAGCGCCGACGTCGGGAACTTGTCGGCGATCCGGTCCGCGTACCGCGACCGGGGGTCGAGGGCCGTCGCGGCACCGGGAATGCCGGGATCGTGCCCGACGACCAGCAGGGTGCGCACACCGGCGGCGGTGCCCGCGATCTCGTGCAGAACCTGCGCGGGTGTCGCGCCGTACAACAGGTCGCTGTAGCGGGTGGGGGCGTCGACCCCGGCCGCGGCGAGGGTCAGGCGGGTGCGCGTCGCGGTCGAGCACAGCACCGCGTCGACGGGCGGCTGGGTGCGCCGGATCCAGTCGCCTGCCAGCGCGGCCTCCCGGCGTCCCCGCGGCGCGAGCGGCCGATCGTGATCGGTCACCCCGTCGGGGTACGCCGACTTTCCGTGTCTCAGGAGGATCAGGGTTCGGGCGGCCGCTGCCATGTCCAGCAGCGTATTCGCGGCAGGCAACGAGCGGGTGTACGGGGAAACTCGGTTGCCCGACGCGGGCGCGTCGTGATCGGATCGGCGGGTCAGGGGCATCGGCCAACGGGTGATGCCCCTCACAAGTATTCGCCATTGACGGACGGTGTACGTCATCGTTGACATTCGTAGCGCGGTCGATGGCCGCGCCGTTGCTCGTGATCGTCAGCGCGAAACGCTTCGTGCCGATTGACCGCACGCGAGGGCCGCCGTCCCGCGTGTCCACCAGATGACCCGTCAGGAGACCCCATGACGACGCCGACACCGGGAGCCCCCGCGGCCTCGGACAAGATCGACGGCGCAGTTCTCAAGATCGCCAGCGTGGTGGTGCTCGGCGCCATCATGTCCATTCTCGACGTCACGGTCGTGTCCGTCGCCCTGCCGACGTTCATGCAGGAGTTCAACGCGACGTACGCCACGGTCGCCTGGACGATGACCGCGTACACGCTGGCCCTCGCCGCCGTCATCCCGGCCACCGGCTGGGCGGCGGACCGGTTCGGGACCAAGCGGCTGTACATGACCGCGCTGGTGTTGTTCGTCGCAGGATCGGTGCTGTGTTCGGTCGCCTGGAGCGTCGAGTCGCTGATCGCGTTCCGCGTGATCCAGGGACTCGGCGGCGGCATGCTGATGCCGCTCGGCATGACGATCATGACGAAGGCGGCAGGCCCGCACCGGGTCGGCCGGGTCATGGCGGTGCTCGGCATCCCGATGCTGCTCGGGCCGATCGGCGGCCCGATCCTCGGCGGCTGGCTGATCGAGGCGGCGAGCTGGCACTGGATCTTCCTGATCAACCTGCCGATCGGCATCGTCGCCCTGATCGCCGCGTTCATGCTGCTGCCGTCCGACAAGCCGCAACCGTCCGAGTCGTTCGACTTCCTCGGCATGCTGCTGCTCTCGCCCGGCCTCGCGCTGTTCCTGTTCGGCGTGTCCTCGATCGCCGAGGGCGGCGGCGGTCTGACGACCCGCGTCGTGGTGTCCTGCGCGATCGGTCTGGTGCTGGTGGTCGCCTTCGTGTTCCACGCGCTGCGCCGCGCCGACCACCCGCTGATCGACCTGCGGCTGTTCAAGAACCGCAACCTCACGATCGCGGTGCTCACGTCCAGCCTGTTCGCGGTCGCCTTCATGGGCGCGGGCCTGCTGTTCCCGAGCTACTTCCTGCAGGTGCGCGGCGAGACGACCCTCGCCGCCGGACTGCTGCTCGCCCCGCAGGGCATCGGCGCGATGGTCACAATGCCGATCGCGGGCAATCTGGTGGACCGGATCGGCCCCGGCAAGATCGTGATGTTCGGTATCGCGCTGATGTCGGTCGGCATGGGCGTGTTCACCCAGCTCGGCGCGGACACCCCGTACCCGCTGCTGCTCGGTGCGCTGTTCGTGATGGGCCTCGGCATGGGCTGCACGATGATGCCGATCATGACCGCGGCGATGCAGACGCTGACCGATCACACCATCGCGCGGGGCTCGACGTTGATGAACATCGTCCAGCAGGTCGCCGGATCCGTCGGTACCGCGACCATGTCGGTGGTGCTGACGAACCAGATGAAGGACCGTCCGGAGGCGGCGGCCGTCGCCGCGGCCCAGCACGACCCGTCGGTCGCGGCGCAGCTGCCGCCCGGTGCGATCGAGCAGGGGCTGTCCGCGGCCGCCGACGCGTTCGGCAACACCTTCATGGTTGCGCTGGTGCTGCTGCTGCTGACGCTGATTCCGGCGTTCTTCCTGCCGCGTCGCAAGCCGGCCGCGCCCGCATCGGGCGAGGCGGCCCCGGTGGTGATGCACTGACGCACCGGACCTGACGGTGTGATCCGGTGGGCCCGCCTTCCCGTGAGGGAGGCGGGCCCACCGGCGTCAGGAGGGGGCCCGGTCGAGGTCGATGCGGGTCGCCGACCCCTGCGCCGCGGCGCACAGCGTGGTGCCGTCTGGTCCGTCGACGTACACCTCGCAGCGGCACAGTGCCTGCCGTCGGGTGGCGCTGACCGTGCTGGCCGTGGCCCGCAGCAGGGTGCCGACGGCGGGCCGCAGGTAGCTGATCGTGAAGCCAGCGGTGACGATGCTCGGCCCGAGGACCGTGCCCGCCGCGAAGGTGAGGGCGTTGTCCGCGGCGTAGGACAGCACGCCGCCGTGGACGAACCCGTGTTGCTGCAGCAGGTCGGGTCGGATCGGAATCTCGAGGGTGGCGGCGCCGTCGGTGTAGTCGGTGAGGCGGGCGCCGACGAGCGCGCTGAACGGTTGCGCGGCGAGGACCGCGGCAGCATCGGCGAAGCCGGGGGAGTCGTTGTCGCTGCTCACGAGTTCCGATGATGCCACCAACGGGGTGTCGCGGGGCGGTTCCGCGGCATTGTCGGTGCCCGGCGCTAACGTCGAACCAGACGGAACCGATGTGGGAAGCAGCACACGGAAGAAGGCGCATCATGGCGACCGCACCCCAGCCGTCCGAAAAGTTCACCCGGGCCGATGACCCCTCCCCGCCCGCCGCGGCGCTGCCGCCGGGACGCGAATGGGACTTCTTTGCGGTGGTCGGCACCTCCGTGCAGGGCGGGCACACCCTGGCCCGGCTCGGTCCGTCGGGTACCGCGCTCGACGCGCTGCGGGTGGCGGTGCAGTCGGTCAACCACACCGCGTACTCCATGCTCGAGCAGGGGGTTCCCGGCGACCCCTGCGCCGAGTCGCGACTGCTGGAACGCTTGCCGATCACGGAATTCAGCGTGCAACGGTGCCGCCGCGGCAGCGCCGACCCCGACCCGACGTGGTCGCTGTCGGGCGGGCGGCATCAGCGGCTGCGGCGCGCGGCCTGACGTCAACGGCGGCGCCCGTGCGGCTCATGCCACCAGTATCGGACGAAGGGCAGCTCGAGTCCGGCCCGATCCGGCCGCACTCCGGACACCGAATCAGAACGTGTTCTATATTTGCGTGACTGCCTGATTGCCCGAAAACGCTTGGAGTTCACGACATGTACGAGTGGTCCGATACCGACCTGATGTTCCGCGACGCACTGCGTGGCTTCATCGACAAGGAGATCAAGCCGCACGTCGACCGGCTGGAGAGCGGCGAACTGCCGCCGTTCGACATCATCCGGAAGATGTACGCCACCTTCGGGATGGACGAGATGGCCACCGAGGCCCTCGAGAAGGCGTTCGGGAAGGAAGAGGCGCGCGAACGCGGCGAGGCAGCACCCGACTCCGGCGAGAAGGGCGGCGGCTTCAGCGGCGCGGGCAGCATGGGCGTCATTCTCAACAGCGAACTCGCTGGCGTGAGCCTCGGCCTGGTCGCGTCGATGGGCGTCAGCCTCGGCCTGACCGTCGGGACGCTGCGCAGCCGCGGCACCCTCGCGCAGAAGAAGCGCTGGCTGCCGGAGCTGGTCACGATGGAGAAGGTCGGCGCGTGGGCAATCACCGAGCCCGACTCCGGGTCGGACGCGTTCGGTGGGATGAAGTCCTACGTCCGGCGCGACGGCGACGACTACATCCTCAACGGCCAGAAGACCTTCATCACCAACGGCCCGTACGCCGACGTCACCATCGTCTACGCCAAGCTCGACGAGGGCGACGCCTCCGTCGACCGTCGCGATCGCAAGGTCCTCGGCTTCGTCCTCGACAAGGGCATGGAGGGCTTCACCCAGAGCGCGCCGTTCAAGAAGATGGGCATGAACTCCTCGCCCACCGGTGAACTGTTCTTCGACAACGTCCGGATCAGCAAGGACCGCCTGCTCGGCGAGACCGAGAACCCCGCCAAGGGCGACGGCAAGGAGAGCGCGAAGGAGTCGTTCGCGGCGGAACGGATCGGCATCGCCTCGCTCGCGCTCGGCATCATCAATGAGTGCCAGCGGCTGTCCATCGACTACGCGAAGAACCGGAAGCTGTGGGGCAAGGAGATCGCCCAGTTCCAGCTCATCCAGCTCAAGCTGGCCGAGATGGAGGTCGCCCGCCTCAACGTGCAGAACATGGTGTTCAACGCGATCGAGCGCACCGCGTCCGGGAACCCCGTCACGCTCGCCGAGGCCTCCGCGATGAAGCTGTACTCCTCGCGCGCGGCGACCGAGGTGGCGATGGAGGCGGTGCAGCTGTTCGGCGGCAACGGCTACATGGCCGAGTACAAGGTCGAGCAGCTCGCGCGGGACGCGAAGTCGCTGATGATCTACGCGGGCTCCAACGAGATCCAGGTGACGCACATCGCCAAGGGCCTGCTGGCCTGACGGATGCGCCCCGCCCGCCCGTCACCACCGGGCGGGGCGGGTGGGGTCAGCTGCCCCGCGGGTCCTCCGCCAGCGCCTCGGTCCGTGCCCGCAGGGTGGCCTCGGTGTGCGCGATCGCTGTCCCGACGATCGGTTCGACGATCTTGGCGAGCGCCTTGCCGAGCAGGCCGCCGGGAAGGGTGTAATCGAAGTCGACGGACAGCTCGGTGTTGCCGTCCGGGGTGGGGGAGAATCGCCAGGTCGACCCGTTGCTGATGCCGTCGACGGATTCCAGGCGGATCAGCCGGTCCTGCTCCCATTCGGTGATCCGGACCCGGGAATTGAGTGCCTTCGGGCCGAGCTGCATGGTCGCGTCGAAGGTGGCGCCAAGGCCGTGGGTCTGCGACCCGACCGGTTCGAAGCGCGTCACCCCGAACATCCAGTCGGGGACGTTGCGGTAGTCGTCGACGTAGGCGAACCCGGCGCCGACGTTCACCTTCGCGACCGCGGTGCGGTGGATGTGAGCCATGCTTCTCCTTGCGTGCTGTCCACGACTAACCCTGTTACCCAGGGTAACGGGTAATGGGCCGAGTTGGACAGTCGTTCGACAGAGTGCTGGCTCTAGTCTTGGGGTGTGGACCGACGAGAGCGTGACTCGGCTGGCCGTCCCCGCAACGCCCGACCTCGGGACGGGTTGGGTCGACCGCTGGCGCGGGGCATGGCCGGGGTGCCCCGCGCTCCCGAGGGGCTGGTCCGGACGCCGGCCGACACCGTTGACGAGGCGCAACGCCTGTTCGATGCCGGGCTGCCGTTTCACGCCCACGAGGTGCTCGAGGACGCGTGGAAGTCGGCGCCGGAGGCCGAGCGCCCGCTGTGGCAGGGGCTCGCGCAACTCGCGGTCGGGTTCACCCACCTGCGCCGCGGCAACCGGGTCGGCGCGGGGTCCCTGCT
>NZ_JBSGXD010000026.1:0-67432 GCF_053609225.1 Rhodococcus sp. NPDC054953
AAAAAAAAAAAGAATGGGGGGCCGCTGGTGTGGGCTGGTTCCCCCGCGTCGTGGGGCGCGTGCCTACTCGGCCGAGAGGCTGCTCAGCGAGCCGGTGCTGCTGCTGCCGCTGCCGCCGCCGTTGCTGGAGCCCGAGGAGATGTTGTCGAGAGCGTCGAACACCGTGGCCAGACCGCCGAACAGATCCGCGAAATCAGAGGACATGACTTTAACTCCTGGTTTGCTGGTACCTACATTTGTGGACGCCTGGACAAGCGTTCGCGCTATTTGTACACGATGTGACCAGGCTGTGACCAGACCTTCGTTTGGAGATAACGGGCAGCGTCCGCTGTTTGATCGACGTTCGCCCCGGTGCGCCCGGGATGGTGCGGGGTTCCGGATTTAGCCGAGGCCGATCGACCCGAGTCCCACCGAGGATCCGCCGGCGCCGAGGCCGAATTCGATCGAACCGACCCCGATGCCGAAGACCGGCTGCGGCGGGGGCAGTAGCGAGAGCAGGAGGCCGAGCGGGTCCGAGGGCATTTCGATGGACATGTGACTCCTTGGTGTGGGGGAAGTGGGCCCTGACGCGCGTCAGTTGTACAGCAACCCGGGTCGGTCCGGGGTGGAATCGCAGGGCGATCGTAGGGTTGAACATTATTGCGGCACAGCGATATTCGATGTCCGAAGCGGGTCGGGCTGCTGCGGCGGCGGAAAATAACAATCAGGCGTGCTTGATTTTTTCCCGCACCACGGTGATCCTGGACACATCACCGTGGAGGGAGAGGTATGGCGGAACTGGACGCCGTGGTCGCCGACCTGCTCGCCGAGGGGAGCGAGCTGGACGCGATGGTCGATGCACTGGGGGAGGACGGCTGGGCCACCCCGACCCCCGCACCCGGGTGGACCGTCGCGCACCAGATCGGGCACCTCGCCTGGACCGACCGCGCCGCGCTGCTCGCCGTCTCCGACCCGGCCGCCTTCGCTGAGTCGCTGACCGCGGCCTGGGCCGACCCGGCGGGCTTCGTCGATGCCGGGGCGGAGGCGCAGGCGCGGCGCAGGCCCGCCGACCTGCTCGCGGACTGGCGGACCGGACGCGCCGCGCTGGCGCGGGCGCTGACCGAGACGCCGCCCGGTACCAGGCTGCCGTGGTACGGGCCGCCGATGAGCGCAATGTCGATGGCCACCGCCCGACTGATGGAGACCTGGGCGCACGGGCAGGACGTCGCGGCCGCGCTCGGCGTCGAGACCGAACCGACGAGCCGCCTCCGGTCGATCGCGCATCTGGGGGTGCGCACCCGCGACTTCGCGTTCACGGTCCACGAACTGCCCCCGCCTGTCGAGGAGTTCCGGGTCGAGCTGACCGGCCCGGACGGTGCCCTCTGGGTGTGGGGTCCGGACCGCGCGTCGCAGCGGGTGACCGGCCCCGCGCACGACTTCTGCCTGCTGGTGACGCAGCGGGCGCATCCCGACGACCTCGCCCTCGCCGCGGTGGGACCCGACGCGCACACCTGGCTGGGCATCGCCCAGGCGTTCGCCGGCCTGCCCGGTGTCGGGCGCGAACGAAAGGCGCAGCAGTGACCAGCACCATCCGGATCGGCAACTGCTCCGGCTTCTACGGTGACCGGATCTCCGCAGTGCGCGAGATGCTCACCGGTGGCGACCTGGACTACCTGACCGGGGACTATCTCGCCGAGCTGACCATGCTGATCCTCGGCCGAGACCGGCTGAAGGACCCGGGCCTCGGCTACGCCAAGACGTTCCTGCGGCAAATGGAGGACGGTCTCGGTCTTGCGATGGACCGCGGCGTCAAGATCGTCGTCAACGCGGGCGGCCTCAACCCGGCCGGGCTGACCGACCGGCTCCGCGAGCTTGCGGACCGGGTCGGTGTCCCCGCCCGATTCGCGCACGTGGAGGGCGACGACCTGACCGCCCGGGCGGGCGAACTCGGGCTGGGGCAGCCGTTGACCGCCAACGCCTACCTCGGCGCGTGGGGCATCGCCGAGTGCCTCGGCGCGGGCGCCGACGTCGTGGTGACCGGGCGGGTCACCGACGCCTCCGTTGTCGTCGGTCCCGCGGCCCACCACTTCGGCTGGAGCCGAACCGACTACGACCGCCTCGCCGGGGCGGTCGTCGCGGGGCACGTGATCGAGTGCGGCACCCAGGCCACCGGCGGCAACTTCGCGTTCTTCACCGAGATCGCCGACCTGGGCCGACCCGGCTTCCCGATCGCCGAGGTCCGCGCGGACGGCACCTCGGTCATCACCAAGCACGAGGGCACCGGTGGCGCCGTCACGGTGGACACCGTCACCGCGCAGCTGATGTACGAGATCCAGGATGCCCGGTATGCGGGACCCGACGTCACCGCCCGGATCGACAGCGTTGCCCTCACCCAGGTCGGGCCCGACCGGGTCGAGATCTCGGGTGTGCGGGGCGAGGCGCCGCCGCCGCGGCTCAAGGTCTCCCTCAACACGCTCGGCGGGTTCCGCAACGAGATGGCGTTCGTTCTCACCGGACTCGACATCGACGCCAAGGCCGACCTCGCCCGGACCCAACTGGAGGCCTGGCTTCCGGAGCGCCCGGCCGAACTGACCTGGAACCTCGCCCGCCTGGACCGGGAGGACGCGGACACCGAGGAACGGGCGAGCGCGATCCTGCGCTGCGTGGTCCGGGATCCCGACCCGCACCGGGTCGGTCGCGCCTTCTCCAACGTGGCCGTCGAACTCGCGTTGGCCAGCTACCCGGGGTGCACGTTCCTGTCGATGCCCGGCAACGGCGCGCCGTACGGGGTGTACACGCCCGGATACGTCGACGCGCACCAGGTTCCGCACGTCGCGGTGCTTCCCGACGGAGCCCGGTCCGAGATGGCCCCGCCCGACGACACCCTGGCCCTCGCGCCGCTGCCCGACCCGGACCTGCCGCCGCCGCTGCCCGTCGGCGCGACCCGGACCCGGCCGCTCGGCGCCGTCGCGGCCGCCCGCAGCGGGGACAAGGGCGGCAACGCGAACATCGGCGTCTGGGTGCGCACGGACGACCAGTGGCGATGGCTTGCGCACACGCTCACCGTCGACGAGATCCGACGCCTGCTGCCGGAGACCGCGAACCTGACGATCACCCGCACCCTGCTGCCCCGGTTGCGGGCGGTGAACTTCGTGGTCGAAGGCATTCTCGGCATGGGTGTCGCCTATCAGGCCCGCTTCGATCCGCAGGCGAAGGGACTCGCCGAATGGCTGCGCTCGCGGCACGTGCCGATACCCACCGCACTGCTTGACCCGAACGACGCGCAGGAGGCCGCCTCGTGACCGACGCCTGGAACACCCCCGAACGACGTGAACTACGCGAGACCGTACGACGATTCGTCGAGAAGGACGTCCTCCCGCAGCAGGACGCGTGGGAACGCGCCGGGGAGTTGCCCCGGGACCTGCACCGCAGGGCCGCCGAACTCGGCCTGCTCGGGGTCGCGTTCCCCGAGTCGGTCGGCGGTGGCGGCGGCGACCCCGTCGACGCGATCGTGATCTGCGAGGAGATGCACTACGCGGGATGCTCGGGTGGGCTGTTCGCGTCCCTGTTCACCTCCGGGATCGCGCTGCCGCACCTGGTCGCGGCGGGGGACCCCGGTCAGGTCGAGCGGTGGGTGCGGCCCACCCTGGCCGGTGCGGCGATCGGTTCGCTCGCGATTACCGAACCCGGCGGCGGCTCCGATGTCGGCCACCTGACCACCCGGGCGGTCCGCGACGGCGACGACTTCATCGTCAACGGCGCGAAGACGTTCATCACGTCCGGGTGCCGTGCCGACTTCGTCGTGACCGCGGTCCGCACCGGAGGCGACGGCGCAGCCGGGGTGTCGCTGTTGGTGATCGAGAGGGGCACACCGGGATTCACCGTTGCCCGCAAGCTGGAGAAGATGGGCTGGCTCGCCTCGGACACCGCGGAACTGTCCTTCGTCGACTGCCGCGTCCCCTCGGCCAACCTGGTCGGCGCGGAGAACACCGGTTTCGCGCAGATCGCCAAGGCCTTCGTCGCCGAACGGGTCGCCCTCGCAGCGCAGGCGTATTCCAGCGCTCAGCGCTGCCTCGATCTGAGCCTGGACTGGTGCCGGGACCGCGAGACCTTCGGGCGGCCGCTGATCAGCCGCCAGTCGGTGCAGAACACCCTGGCCGAGATGGCACGGAAGGTGGACGTCTCGCGCGTCTACACCCGCTCGATCGTGGATCGCTACACGGCGGGCGACGAGAACGTCCTCGCCGAGGTGTGTTTCGCGAAGAACACCGCGGTCGAGGCGGGGGAGTGGGTCGCGCATCAGGCGGTGCAACTGTTCGGTGGTCTCGGCTACATGCGGGAGAGCGAGGTCGAACGGCAGTACCGCGACATGCGAATCCTCGGAATCGGCGGCGGGACCACCGAGATCATGACGTCCCTTGCCGCAAAGCTGCTCGGATTCCAAGCCTGACACTGAGGGGACAACTGATGACACTGATCGGATCGACGCTCGACACCGCGGGCGAGGGTTTCGTCGCCGCAGCGGAGTCGATGCGGACCAAGCTCGACGAGGTGCAGCGCGAGTTCGACAAGGCGCTCGCCGGCGGCGGAGCCAAGGCCGTGGACCGCCATCACACGCGGGGAAAGCTGTTGGCGCGGGAGCGGATCGAGCTGCTGATCGACGAGGATTCGCCGTTTCTCGAACTGTGCACCCTCGCCGCGTGGGGCAGCGAGTTCCCGGTGGGGGCGAACGTGGTCACCGGCATCGGGGTGATCGAGGGTGTCGAGTGCATGATCGTCGCCAACGACCCCACCTCCCGCGGTGGCGCCAGCAACCCGTGGACGATCAAGAAGAGCTTCCGGATCAACGAGATCGTCGAGCAGAACCGGCTGCCGGTGATTTCCCTTGTCGAGTCCGGGGGTGCCGACCTGCCGACGCAGAAGGAGGTCTTCATTCCCGGCGGGCGGATGTTCCGGGACCTCACCCGTGCGTCGGCAGCGGGAATCCCCACCGTGTCACTGGTGTTCGGCAATTCCACCGCCGGGGGCGCCTACATCCCCGGCATGTCCGACCACGTCGTGATGATCAAGGAACGTTCCAAGGTGTTCCTCGGCGGGCCCCCGCTGGTGAAGATGGCGACCGGCGAGGAGTCCGACGACGAGTCGCTCGGCGGTGCGGAGATGCACGCCCGCACCTCCGGACTCGCCGACCACTACGCACAGGACGAGTACGACGCGATCCGGATCGGCCGCAGCATCGTCCGGCGGCTCAACTGGCGCAAGCAGGGGCCTGCCCCCCGCCGCGAGGTCATCGAACCGCTCCTCGACGCCGAGGACCTGCTCGGCATCGTGCCCACCGACCTGAAGGTGCCGTTCGATCCGCGTGAGGTGATCGCCCGGATCGTCGACGGCTCGGACTTCGACGAGTTCAAGCCGCTGTACGGAAGTTCGCTGGTCACCGGATGGGCCGAACTGCACGGCTATCCGATCGGGATCCTCGCCAACGCGCGCGGGGTGCTGTTCTCGGAGGAGGCCAAGAAGGCCACCCAGTTCATTCAGCTCGCGAACCGGGCGAACACGCCGCTGCTGTTCCTGCACAACACCACCGGGTACATGGTCGGCAAGGAGTACGAGCAGGGCGGCATCATCAAGCACGGCGCGATGATGATCAACGCGGTGTCGAACTCGACCGTCCCGCACATCTCGGTCCTGATGGGCGCCTCCTACGGCGCAGGCCACTACGGCATGTGCGGCCGCGCCTACGATCCGCGCTTTCTGTTCGCCTGGCCGAGCGCGAAGTCCGCGGTGATGGGACCCGCGCAGCTCGCGGGGGTGGTGTCCATGGTGATGCGCGGAAGCGCGGAGGCCAAGGGCGTCCCGTTCGACGAGGACGCGGACAAGGGTATGCGGGCGATGATCGAGGCCCAGATCGAGGCGGAGTCGCTTCCGCTGTTCCTGTCCGGCCGCGTCTACGACGACGGCATCATCGACCCACGCGACACGCGCACCGTGCTGGGAATGTGTCTGTCGGCGATTGCCACCGCCCCGATCGAAGGCACCGCGAACTTCGGTGTCTTCAGAATGTGAGCCACCCGTGACCGTCACCTCCAACGCGATCACCGCCGTCCTCGTGGCGAACCGCGGCGAGATCGCCCGTCGGGTCTTTGCGAGTGCGCGGGCGGCCGGAATCGCCACCGTCGCCGTGTATTCCGACGCCGATGCCGACGCTCCGCACGTCCGGGAGGCGGACGTCGCCGTGCGCCTGCCCGGGAACACTCCCGCCGAGACCTACCTGCGGGCGGAGGCGCTCGTCGCCGCCGCCCTCGCCGCGGGCGCCGACGCGGTGCATCCCGGATACGGATTCCTCTCCGAGAACGCGGAATTCGCCAAGGCCGTCCAGGATGCCGGGCTGACGTGGATCGGACCGCCGGTCAAGGCGATCGAGCTGATGGGCTCGAAGGTGGAGTCGAAGAAGATGATGTCCGCCGCCGGTGTCCCGGTGCTGGCCGAACTCGATCCGGCGCAGGTCACCGACGCCGATCTGCCGGTGTTGGTCAAGGCGTCCGCTGGCGGCGGCGGACGCGGCATGCGGGTGGTGCGGACGCTCGCCGACCTGCCCGGACAGATCGAGGGCGCCCGGGCGGAGGCACGATCCGCGTTCGGCGATCCGACGGTGTTTTGCGAGCGGTATCTCGAGACCGGGCGGCACATCGAGGTGCAGGTGATGGCCGACGGCCACGGCACCGTCTGGGCCGTCGGCGAACGCGAGTGCTCGATCCAGCGTCGCCACCAGAAGGTCGTGGAGGAGGCGCCGTCCCCACTTGTCGAGCGCCTGGAATCGGCAGGAAAGGGCATGCGTGACAGCCTGTTTCAGGCCGCGGTCGACGCCGCATCCGCGATCGGCTATGAGGGCGCAGGCACGGTGGAGTTCCTCGCGGACGAGGCGGGCGGCTTCTACTTCCTCGAGATGAACACCCGGCTGCAGGTCGAGCACCCGGTCACCGAGCTGACCACCGGACTCGACCTGGTGGACCTGCAGTTCCAGGTGGCGTCCGGGACCGCCCTGGACGAGCGGCCCCCCGCCCCGCACGGGCATGCCATCGAGGTCCGGCTGTATGCCGAGGACCCGGCCCGCGACTGGCAGCCGCAGTCCGGGACGATCCACGCCATTGAGATCCCAGGCGTGGACACCGAATTCGGGGTTCCGTCGGATCGGAGGGGGCTGCGGCTGGACTCCGGCGTCGTCGACGGCTCGGTGGTCGGGGTGCACTACGACCCGATGCTCGCCAAGGTCATCGCCTGGGCGCCGACCCGCAGGGATGCGGCGAGCCGGCTGGCGGCGGCGCTGGCCCGGGCGAGGATCCACGGCCTGGTCACCAACCGGGACCTGCTGGTGAACGTGCTGCGGCATCCGGCCTTCCTGGCCGGTGACACCGACACCGCGTTCTTCGACCGGCAGGGTCTGGGCATGCTCGCCGCTCCGCTCGCGACGCAGGCCGCGGAACGGATTTCGGCTCTTGCCGCGGCGCTGGCGCAGGCAGCCGCCAATCGCGCATCGGCACGGGTGATCGGTGCGTTGCCGAGCGGATGGCGCAACGTCCCCTCGCAACGACAGCGCAAGGTGTTCGAGAGTGCAACGTGCACACATGAAGTCGAGTACCGGATCGGGCGGGACGGCGCCCTGGACACCGACGGCGTCGGCGCCGTCGACCTGGTGTCGGCGACCCCGGATCGGGTGGTGCTTGTGGTTGACGGGCTCGGTCGCGCCTTCGACGTGGCGCGCTACGGGGACCTCGTGTGCGTCGATTCGACGCTGGGCGGGTCCGCGTTCCGGGCGGTGCCGCGGTTCGTCGACCCCGCGACCGCGGTTGCCGCCGGGTCGCTGCTCGCCCCGATGCCGGGCACGGTGATCCGGCTCGGCGCCGCGGCCGGGGACCGGGTCACCGCGGGCACCCCGATTTTGTGGCTGGAGGCCATGAAGATGGAGCACACCATCACCGCGCCGGCGGACGGTGTGCTCACCGAACTGAACGTCACCGTCGGCCAGCAGGTCGACGTGGGTGCCGTTCTCGCGATCGTCGACGACACCACCGGGACAGGGGAGTGACGCACATGGGTTTCATCGAGACCGACGAGCAGAGGGAATTGCGGACGGCGGTCGCCAGCCTCGGCGAGCGCTACAACTACGTGGACTACGTGCTGCCGCGGGCCCGCAGGGGTGAGCCGCTCACCGAATTGTGGAACGAGGCGGGCAAACTCGGCTTCCTCGGGGTGAACCTGCCGGAGGAGTACGGCGGCGGGGGTGCGGGCATCTACGAGCTCGCGCTCGTCCAGGAGGAACTGGCCGCGCAGGGCGCGGGTCTGCTGCTCGTCGTCGTGTCCCCGGCGATCTGCGGCACCATCATCGGCAAGTACGGCACCGAGCAGCAGAAGCGGACGTGGCTGACCGCGCTCGCCGACGGCAGCAAGATCATGGCGTTCGGGATCACCGAACCAGATGCGGGCTCGAACTCGCACCAGATCAACACCACCGCACGGCGGGATGGTGACGGGGCGAGCGGAGCGACGGGGGATCAGCGGGACTGGATCCTGTCCGGGAACAAGATCTTCATTTCCGGGGTGGATCAGGCGGACGCCGTCCTGATCGTCGCCCGGACCGAGGACCACAAGACCGGCAAGCTCAAGCCAGCGCTGTTCATTGTTCCCACCGACGCCGCCGGATTCGAGCGGACGCGGATGGACATGGACATCGTCGCACCCGACCACCAGTTCGCCCTGTTTCTCGACGAGGTGCGGCTCCCGGCGGACGCGCTGGTCGGATCCGAGGACGCGGCGCTGATGCAGCTGTTCGCTGGCCTCAACCCGGAACGGATCCTTGGTGCGTCGATGGCGATCGGGATGGGGCGCTACGCCCTGAACGCGGCAACGACGTACGCGAACGAGCGGTCGGTCTGGAAGACGCCGATCGGCGCGCACCAGGGCATCGCGCATCCGCTCGCGCAGTGCAAGATCGAACTCGAGCTCGCGAAGCTGATGATGCAGAAGGCAGCGGTGTTGTACGACAGCGGCGACGACTTCGGTGCCGCGGAGGCCGCGAACATGGCGAAGTACGCGGCGGCGGAGGCGAGCATCAAGTGCCTGGACCAGGCCGTCCAGACGCACGGCGGTGGTGGCCTGACGAAGGAGTACGGGCTGGCCGCCATGCTCGGTGCGGCGCGCATCGCGCGGGTCGCCCCGGTGAGCAGGGAGATGATCCTCAACTTCGTTTCCCAGCATTCCCTCGGGCTGCCGAGGTCGTACTGACGATGGGGACCGAACCGAGCTCCGGGCCGTACATCCGCTACGAGGCGGCGGACGGCTTCGCGACCGTGACCCTGGACTCGCCGCACAACCGGAACGCGATCTCGTCGCGGTTGGTCGGGGAGCTCCGGGAGGCGCTGTCCCGTGCCGCCTCGGACGATTCGGTGCGGGCCGTCGTGCTGGCCCACACCGGGGGGACGTTCTGCGCGGGCGCGGACCTGTCGGAGGCGAGCGGCGCGGCGGAGGCGGCCGACCCGGCGGCGCTTGCCGCCAGGCGCACCACGCAGATGACCGACCTGCTGCGCGCGTTCCTTGAGCTGCCGAAACCGATCGTCGGCCGGATCGACGGCCACGTCCGGGCGGGCGGGATGGGGCTGGTCGGGGCCTGTGACCTGGTCGCGGCAGGCCCGTCTGCGACGTTCGCGCTCACCGAGGCCCGGCTCGGGCTTGCTGCGTCGATCATCTCGCTGACGGTGCTGCCGCGGATGTCGTCGCGTGCGGCGGGCCGCTACTTCCTGACGGGGGAGAAGTTCGGCTCGGCGGAGGCGGCGGCGATCGGGCTGATCACGGCTGCCGCCGAGGACGTCGACGTCGCGGTGGCGGGGTGGTTGGCGGAGTTGGCGCTGGCGTCGCCGCAGGGGCTGGCGGAGTCGAAGCGGTTGACGACGGCGGGGATGCTGGCGGGTTTCGATCGTGGTGCGGCCGGGCTGGCCGCACAGTCCGCGCGGCTGTTCGGCACCCCGGAGGCGATCGAGGGGATGACGGCGTTTCTGCAACGTCGGCCGCCCGCGTGGGCGCCGACCCGATGAGCTGGGGAGGTGGTGACAGCATCGAGCCCGTGCCCGCCGGGCGGCGGACACGGGCTCGATGCTGATTGTGTGGCTTGTCGCCTCAGGCCTTGCCGAAGGCCTCGTTCGCGGCGTCGGCCGAGCCAGCGAAGAAGCTGACGGCGCCGGCGAGGTCGCTGACCGCGCTCGCGAGGTCGGCAACGAAGTCGAGGCCGGGGATGATCTCAGCGGAACCCATGAGTACTCCTAAAGTCTGGATGTAACGGTCGTACAACGCTCGGCCCCCCTCTAGGAGCCGACTCATTCGTACCGCAGGGCAATTTGTGATTGCAATGTGATCTACATCCGGAAACGTGGAGTTTCCCTGTGTGTTACATAGGGCCGCTCGGAAGGGGCGAGGTAACCGATGCGTGAACCGCAACAGGACCGCAGCAGGCTGACGCGGCAGCGGTTGCTCGAAGCAGCGATCGACTGCCTCGCAGAACAGGGCTGGGCCGCAACCACCGTCGGCGTGGTCGCCGCGCGCGCCGGCGTCTCGCGCGGGGCCGCACAGCATCACTTCCCGACCCGTGAGGACCTCATCACCGGCGCGCTGGAGTTCATGTTCGATTCCCGGATGCAGCAGGCGCGCGACGAGGCGGTGGACCTGCCCGTCGGTGCGGGACGGACCGCCGCGGTGGTCGGCCGCCTGGTCGACTACTACACCGGCACCCTCTTCAAGGCGGCGCTGCAGGTGTGGACGGCGGCGTCGTCGGACCCGGCCCTGCGCGAGCGGGTGCTGCCGCTGGAGGAACGGTTCGGCCGCACCGCGCACCGGGTCGCGGTCGACCAGCTCGGCGTCGACGGCTCCGACCCACGCGTCCGGTCGCTGGTGCAGGCGACCCTTGACCTCGCGCGCGGGCTCGGGCTCGCCGACATCCTGACCGACGATTCGGGTCGCAGGCGGGACATCGTCCGCAGCTGGTCCGAGCAACTCGACGCCGCGCTGGCGGATGCGTCCACGACGCGCACCCCGCGCCCGAGCTGACCGCGGCACGTCGACCCGCGCGATCGGCCCGAGCCCCATAGGATGTCCATTTCGAGGGGTTCGCGTGTGTGTGCGCCGCACCGGCGCCGGCGAGGCGGAGGACACGGACCGATGGACCAGCTGACTCCCACCGATGCGACGCACATCCTGGTCGAGACGGGTGCGCACGTCTCACGGATCGTCGACGCGTACATCTTCGACCCCGACGGGCTGCCCGCGGATCTCGATCTCGACGCGGTGCTGGCGTGGGTCGGGCCCCGGATCCGTCACTCGCCGATGTTTCGCAGCCGGATCCGGCGCTACCCGGCCGACGTCGACCTCCCCTACTGGCAGCCGGATCCCAACTTCGATCTGCGTGCCCACGTCGCGGTCGAGGCGGCCCCCGGTCCCGGCTGGCCCGCGGTGCGGGACCGGATCGCCGAACTCTGCCGGACCCGGGTTCCACTGGAGCGTCCGCCGTGGTCACTGCTGGTGATCACCGGCGTCACCGGGGTCGATGGCGTGCCCGACGGTGCCTGCGTCGTGGTGTTCAAGGTCCACCACGCGGTGGGCGACGGGGTGGAGGTCGTCGCGCTGGCCCGCGACCTGTTCGCCCCCGAGCCGCCCGCGCCGGGCGCGTTGCCCGCGGCGGTGTCGCCCGGGGGCGCCGCCGCGCGGGCGGTGCTGCGGCTGCCGGTGGTCGTGTTCCGGTTCGCCCGCGGCGGCGTGCGGGCCCAGATCCTGACGCGGGCTGCCCAGCGGGCGGCGGCGCGCGGCGAGGTGAGCGCGCCGCGCTGGCGGTGGCCGTCGACCCGATTTAACCGCAGGCCCGGTCCGGGATTCGCGTTCGACGCGGTCAGCGTCGACCTCGACGAGATCGACCGGATCCGCTCCCGACTGCCCGGCGTCACCGTCACCGAGGTCGTGTCCGAGGTGATCGGGGACGCGATGGTCACCTATCTGCGCGAGCACGGCGAGCAGCCGCCCGCGTCCCTCGGCGGCAAGGTGGCGTTGTCGATGCGGGGGACGCTCGCGAGCCGGTCCCGCAACAACTTCGTGGTGCTGTCGGTGGACCTGCACACCGACCTCGCGGACCGCGTCCGGAGGGTGGCCGCGATCCACGAGTCGATGACGGCGGAGAAGGTCAGGTTCCGGCATCCGGCGATCGCGGAACTGTCCGCGGTGCTCGACTCCGCTCCCGCGCCCTACGTGCGCAGGCTGCAGGCGGTGGGGTCCCGACTGCCGATCGGGGAGGGGGACACCGTCGCGCTCGGCAACACGATGATCTCCAACGTCCCGCGCCGGGCGGAGGGGGTGCGGTTCTTCGGGAGTCGGGTGATCGGCGGGTTCGGGATCCTCGGGATCGGCGCAGGCTCGTGCCTGAACCACTACATCGTGTCCACCGGTCGGACGCTGACGGTGACCTTCGCCGTCGACCCGGACCGGATGCCCGACATCGACCGGTACGCGGCGCTGCTGCGCGGCTCGTTCCGGGAACTGGCCGCGGCGGCCGCCCGCGTGGAGACCCACCCGGTCGAGCCGCCGCTTTGACCTGTCGCGGCGGCGGCGGGTATCGTTGTGGGTCGTGCCTGGACGTATCGGGCCGATTTGTGTGCCTAGCGAGGCAATGCCGCGCGCGTAGCCGTGTCTCCCGAGACCGAGTTGCGAGCATCCGGCTGCCTGCGTGGGGGTATGCGACACGCCCGACCTCGTGGTCGAGGAACGGGTGAGGAGCAGCGTTTTCTTGCTCCAACTGCTGGATCCCTGAATACACAAACGCCAGGTTGCCTCCGGGTAAACGGCGAAGAAGAAGAAAGCCGGTATATGCCAACCATCAACCAGCTGGTCCGCAAGGGGCGGCGCGACAAGCCGTCGAAGCAGAAGACCGCTGCACTGAAGGGCAGCCCGCAGCGTCGTGGCGTGTGCACCCGCGTGTACACCACGACCCCGAAGAAGCCGAACTCCGCGCTGCGTAAGGTCGCCCGCGTGCGCCTGACCAGCTCCGTCGAGGTCACCGCGTACATCCCCGGTGAGGGTCACAACCTGCAGGAGCACTCGATGGTGCTCGTCCGCGGCGGTCGTGTGAAGGACCTCCCGGGTGTTCGCTACAAGATCATCCGCGGCTCGCTTGACACCCAGGGTGTCAAGAACCGCAAGCAGGCTCGTAGCCGCTACGGCGCGAAGAAGGAGAAGGGCTGATGCCTCGTAAGGGTCCCGCTCCCAAGCGGCCGCTCGTCGCGGATCCGGTCTACGGTTCGCCGCTGGTCACCCAGCTCGTCAACAAGATCCTGCTGGACGGCAAGAAGTCCACTGCGGAGCGCATCGTCTACGGTGCCCTCGAGCAGGCTCGGGAGAAGACCGGCACCGATCCGGTCGTCACCCTCAAGCGCGCGCTGGACAACGTCAAGCCCGCCCTCGAGGTCCGCAGCCGCCGCGTCGGTGGCGCCACCTACCAGGTGCCGGTCGAGGTTCGTCCGGGTCGGTCCACCACGCTGGCGCTGCGCTGGCTGGTGACCTTCTCCCGCGCGCGTCGCGAGAAGACGATGGTCGATCGCCTCGCCAACGAGCTCCTGGATGCCAGCAATGGCCTGGGTGCTGCCGTGAAGCGTCGCGAGGACACGCACAAGATGGCTGAAGCCAACAAGGCGTTCGCGCACTACCGCTGGTGATTCGACACCGGGCGGCACCTCAACGGGTGCCGCCCGGGCGTCGTCACTGCAGTGTCGGGTCCGATCAGGGCCGGCTGCGAATACAAGAAAACGTGGTCCGGTAGGGCCGACACGAGCTACGAGCGGGGAAGAATCCTGTGGCACAGGAAGTGCTGACCGACCTGAACAAGGTCCGCAACATCGGCATCATGGCGCACATCGACGCCGGCAAGACCACCACGACCGAGCGCATCCTCTTCTACACCGGTGTGAACTACAAGATCGGTGAGACCCACGACGGTGCGTCGACGACGGACTGGATGGAGCAGGAGAAGGAGCGTGGTATCACCATCACCTCCGCCGCCGTCACCTGCTTCTGGAACAAGAACCAGATCAACATCATCGACACCCCCGGCCACGTCGACTTCACGGTCGAGGTCGAGCGGTCGCTGCGCGTCCTCGACGGCGCCGTCGCGGTGTTCGACGGCAAGGAGGGCGTCGAGCCCCAGTCCGAGCAGGTCTGGCGCCAGGCTGCCAAGTACGACGTTCCGCGCATCTGCTTCGTCAACAAGATGGACAAGATGGGCGCGGACTTCTACTTCACCGTGCAGACCATCATCGACCGTCTCGGCGCGAAGCCGCTGGTCCTGCAGCTGCCGATCGGCGCCGAGGACGACTTCGACGGCGTCGTCGACCTCGTCGAGATGAAGGCCATCACCTGGCGCGGCGTTGTGCCGACCGGTACCGAGCCGACCATCGAGGAGATCCCCGCGGACCTGGCCGACAAGGCCGCCGAGTACCGCGAGAAGCTGCTCGAGACGGTCGCCGAGTCCGACGAAGCGCTCATGGAGAAGTACTTCGGCGGCGAGGAGCTCACCGTCGAGGAGATCAAGGGCGCCATCCGCAAGATGACGGTCAACTCCGAGCTGTACCCGGTGCTGTGTGGTTCCGCGTTCAAGAACAAGGGCGTTCAGCCCATGCTCGACGCGGTCATCGACTACCTGCCGAACCCCCTCGACATCGGCGAGGTGCACGGGCACGCGCTGAACAACGAGGAGGAGGAGCTTACCCGCAAGCCGAGCAAGGAGGAGCCGTTCTCGGCTCTCGCCTTCAAGATTGCGGCGCACCCGTTCTTCGGCAAGCTGACCTTCGTTCGCGTCTACTCCGGCCGGATCGATCCGGGCGCCCAGGTGCTCAACGCCACCAAGGGCAAGAAGGAGCGCATCGGCAAGCTCTTCCAGATGCACGCCAACAAGGAGAACCCGGTCGACGAGGCCGTCGCGGGCCACATCTACGCGATGATCGGCCTGAAGGACACCACCACCGGTGACACCCTGTGCGATCAGGCCAACCCGATCGTCCTCGAGTCGATGAGCTTCCCGGACCCGGTCATCCAGGTCTCCATCGAGCCCAAGACCAAGTCCGATCAGGAGAAGCTGGGCACCGCGATCCAGAAGCTCGCCGAAGAGGACCCGACCTTCTCCGTCGAGCTCGACGAGGAGACCGGCCAGACCGTCATCGGCGGCATGGGCGAGCTGCACCTCGACATCCTCGTCGACCGCATGCGTCGCGAGTTCAAGGTCGAGGCCAACGTCGGCAAGCCGCAGGTCGCGTACCGCGAGACCATCACCAAGACGGTCGAGAAGCACGAGTTCACCCACAAGAAGCAGACCGGTGGTTCCGGTCAGTTCGCGAAGGTGATCATCGCGCTCGAGCCGTACCTCGGCGAGGAGGGCGAGTCCTACGCCTTCGAGAACAAGGTCTCCGGTGGCCGCGTTCCGCGTGAGTACATCCCCTCCGTCGACCACGGTGCGCAGGACGCGATGCAGTACGGCGTGCTCGCCGGCTACCCGCTGGTGAACCTGAAGCTGACGCTGCTCGACGGCGCGTACCACGACGTCGACTCCTCGGAAATGGCCTTCAAGGTTGCCGGTTCGCAGGCGCTGAAGGAAGCCGCCCGCAAGGCAGGCCCGGTCATTCTCGAACCCATCATGGCTGTCGAGGTCACCACGCCCGAGGATTACATGGGCGACGTGATCGGCGACCTCAACTCCCGCCGTGGCCAGATCCAGGCCATGGAGGAACGCAGTGGTGCCCGTGTCGTCAAGGCGCTGGTTCCGCTCTCGGAGATGTTCGGCTACATCGGCGACCTGCGGTCGAAGACCCAGGGTCGCGCGAACTTCTCCATGGTGTTCGATTCCTACGCAGAGGTTCCCGCGAACGTCTCGAAGGAAATCATCGCCAAGGCGACCGGCGAGTAACCTCGGTCTCGTCGACCGCAGTACGACCAAAGTAATAACAACCGCACTGCTGCATACCGCAAGCACAATCAGTCCAGGAGGACACCAGTGGCGAAGGCGAAGTTCGAGCGGACCAAGCCGCACGTGAACATCGGCACCATCGGTCACGTCGACCACGGCAAGACCACCACCACGGCTGCGATCACCAAGGTGCTGGCCGACAAGTACCCGGACCTGAACGAGAGCTTCGCTTTCGATCAGATCGACAAGGCGCCTGAGGAGAAGGCTCGTGGTATCACGATCAACATCTCCCACGTCGAGTACCAGACGGAGAAGCGCCACTACGCTCACGTCGACGCTCCGGGTCACGCCGACTACATCAAGAACATGATCACCGGCGCTGCCCAGATGGACGGCGCGATCCTGGTCGTGGCCGCCACCGACGGCCCGATGCCGCAGACCCGCGAGCACGTGCTGCTCGCCCGCCAGGTCGGCGTGCCCTACATCCTCGTCGCCCTGAACAAGGCCGACATGGTCGACGACGAGGAAATCCTCGAGCTCGTCGAGATGGAGGTCCGCGAGCTGCTGGCAGGCCAGGAGTTCGACGAGAACGCTCCGGTCATCCCGATCTCGGCGCTCAAGGCGCTCGAGGGCGACGCCAAGTGGGTCAAGTCCATCGAGGACCTGATGGCTGCCGTCGACGAGTCCATCCCGGACCCGGTTCGTGAGACCGACAAGCCGTTCCTGATGCCGGTCGAGGACGTCTTCACGATCACCGGTCGTGGCACCGTCGTCACCGGCCGCATCGAGCGTGGCGTCGTCAACGTGAACGAGGAAGTCGAGATCGTCGGCATCCGCCCGGAGACCACCAAGACCACGGTCACCGGCATCGAGATGTTCCGCAAGCTGCTCGACCAGGGCCAGGCGGGCGACAACGTCGGCCTGCTCGTCCGCGGCATCAAGCGCGAGGACGTGGAGCGCGGCCAGGTCGTCATCAAGCCGGGCACCACCACCCCGCACACGGAGTTCGAGGGCCAGGCGTACATCCTGTCGAAGGACGAGGGCGGCCGCCACACCCCGTTCTTCAACAACTACCGCCCGCAGTTCTACTTCCGTACCACGGACGTGACGGGCGTCGTGACCCTGCCCGAGGGCACCGAGATGGTCATGCCCGGTGACAACACCGAGATGTCCGTCGTGCTGATCCAGCCGGTCGCCATGGACGAGGGCCTGCGCTTCGCGATCCGCGAGGGTGGCCGTACCGTCGGCGCCGGTCGCGTCACGAAGATTGTCAAGTAGGCACCGCCTACGGGATCGTCAAGTGATTTCACCCTTCACGGTGAACGCTTGCTGATCTGAGCAAGTACACGCCGAACGGCGTCCACCCCTCGGGGTGGGCGCCGTTCGGCGTTTCCGGGTATCGCGGCGCCGGGGTATCGCGGTCGTGGCGGGGGTCGCGATGGGGACCCTCCCCTCGATCCTCCCGAGTGAACGGAAGCGTTCAGTCGATGAGATCGAATGAATGTTCCGTTCGCTCGAGGGGGGACCGGGTCAGCGGTCGGTGGGGTCGAGGTGGAGCAGCACCTGCGTCGCGACCGGCGCGCCAGGCAGGGCGGCGGCCATCGACCGGGCCATCGCCTCCGCGCTGCGGGTGAAGTCGACGACGTCGACGGTGGGGTCGGCGACGACCGTCACCAGGAGCGTCGCGAGTCCGCGGTCGTCGACCGCGGTCGACCGGACGGTGCGCACCCCGTCGAGGGCGGCCAACTCGTCCGCCAACCCGACCGCGAGCGGGCCCAGGTCCACGGACAGGTCGGCTTCGGCCACCCCGCCGGGGAACACCGGCATCGTCTCCGGACGGCCCCGACGCAGGTTGACCACCAGCAGGACCAGCCCGCCGAGCAGCGCGATGACGGCGGTCGTGGCGAGCATGGTTGGCCACCACGACTCGTCCGGCACGGCCGCGAGTCGCGCCCGGTCGACGCGCCGCACCGCCGCGCGAGCCCAGTCGACATCGAATGCCCAGGCCAGGGTCAGCCCGCTGGCGGCGAGCAGCACACAGCCCGCGGCGAGCGCCACCAGTCGGTCGAGGACCGAGGTCCGGCGCCTCACGATCTCACCCGCCCGATCCTGACCCGCAGTTCACGCGGCGACGCGACCGCGTCGAGCGACGGTCCGACGGACTCCCGCACACACCGGTCAAGTTCGACGTCCGGCACCGCACCGTCCGGGGCGACGTGCACGGTGACCCGGCGACGGTCCACGATGGTCCGCACCGCGGCGACGCCGGCGACGGTCCCGGCGCGAGCGCTGCACATGCGCGCCACGTCCGTCGGGCGCAGCCACACCGTTCCACCCGCGCCCAGCGGAAGATGGGTCCGGGTCCGGGGCGTGAGCGACACGAAGACGAGCAGCGCCCCGAGGACGACGCCGAGCGCCGCCGCGGCGGCCATCCACGCCTGCCAGTGCAGATCCGCGACCCAGGACACCGAATTGCGCAGCCATGCGGCCGGGGCGATCACCTCCTTCGCGATGAGGAACTCCCGCCCGGCAACCACCGCCACCCCGATCAGCAGGACCGCGGCGATCACCGCAACGACCGCGGCGTCCGGGCGGGCCAACGGCTCCCTGGACGGCACCGGGGCGAGGAGGCCCGCGTGGTCGTCGGCCAGTTGGCGCGCGTCCACCCCGGTGTCGCGGTCGTCCGCGCCCCGCGGCACCGCCTCGGCGACCACGATGTGCAGGCGGTCGAGCATCAGCCCGGTCAGGGTCTCGACCCGCTCGGTGACCGCGTAGTGCACCTCCCGCGACAGCATCGCGACCGGACTCGGCCACGCCACCGCCAGGTACAGCGTCACCGCGACCGAGCCGCCCTCGGCGGTGACCTCGGCGCGGGGGAGGTCCCGCCCCGGCAACGTGAGCAGGCCGCCGGACCGGCGCACCACACCCGGCACCGACAGCGCGGCCGCGGCGGCGATCTTGGAGATCGCCCGGTCCTTGACGGTCAGTCGGCCCCGGACGCCGCGTTCGAGTTCGAGGTCGGTCGGTGCCCGATCCGGCGTCGCCGGGGGACGGCCGTCAGCCACGACCGCGGCTCCGCAGCAACGCACCGAGATCGAAGTGGCCGTCGCGGTGCGCGCCGACCGCCATCCCCAGTGCGCCGAGCATCACCGCGAACACGAATCCGGCGAAACCGCCGAGGATTCCGGCGAGGGCGAGCAGCAGCCCCGCGATCAGGCCGACGACCGTGCTGTTCATCGCGAGGTCCCTTCCGTGGTGGCGGACGCGGTGTCGTCGGCGACGTCGGCGACGGTGACCGTGACCGGGACGCCGACCAGCGGCCCGACCGTCCGGTGCACGGCGGCCGCGACATCGACGACGTTGTGCGGGTAGGCGACGACGACGTGCACCTCGCACCCGGTGTCGGTGATCCGCACCCCCAGCAGTCGCCTGCCGGGCAGGTAGGTGGCGATCTCACCGAACCGGCCGCCGTGCAGTGCCGCCACGCCGGGAACCGTACACACCTGGGCGGCAACGAATTCCGCGTCGTCGACGTCGTTCACTGCACCCTCGGGCGACTGTCGGTGTCGCCGGTCGCATCCTCGTCGAACAGCACCACGTCGTAGACGGTGATGTTGACCTCGGTGACCTCCAGTCCGGTCATCTGCTCGACCGCGGCGATCACATTGCGCCGGATCCCGGCCGCCAGTTCGTGCAGCGCGACGCCGTACTCGGCGACGATGCCGATGTCGATCGCGGCCTGCTTCTCACCGACCTCCACCGCGACGCCCTGCCCGTGATTGACCCGGGCGCCGGGGATCCGGTCGCGCAGCGCGCCGACGACCCGCGCGGTGCCACCGCCAACATCGAACACGCCGCTGATTTCCCTGGTCGCGATTCCCGCGATCTTCGCGACCACCGCGTCCGCGATGATCGTGCGCCCCTGGGACCCGACCAGCTCGGTCGAGGCCGCGGTAGCAAAGCGCGGCTCGGCCCGCGGCGCGTGGGCAGGGGGATCGGTGCGCCCGGATTCGCTCATCACACGTCAACACTAGGACGTGCAGGCCGGATCTGTCCGCAGGCGATCCGGCTCGGATGGGCGCCCACCGCGCTGTGAGTCCGATCACCTACGGTGGAGCGCACTGCCCAGGGCAGGCGACATGGACGGAGGACGGGGTAGATGGGGGACACACGGGCGGCGTGCCCGGGCAGGCAACGGCGTCGGCGTGGCGGTGTCACGGCGCTGACGATGCTGACGGTGCTGTGCCTGGCACTGGCGATCGCCTGCGGCGCTCTGGTGTGGCAGCATCGCGGCGTCGCCGCGGACGAGACGGCGCGACGGCAGGCGATGGCGGCGGCGGAGCGGACCGCGATGAACCTTGCCACCGTCGATCACACCCATGCCCGCAGCGATGTCGACCGGGTGCTGGCCGGGGCCACCGGCGACTTCCGCGACCAGTTCGCCGAGAGTGCGGACTCGTTCGTGTCGGTCGTCGAGGACACCGAGGTCACCACCGTCGCGGACCGCGCCGATGCGGCCGTCGAGTCCTGGCAGGGTGATCACGGCACGGTGCTCGTGCAGGTCGCCTCGACGGTGACGAACCGGACCGCACCGGAGCCGCAGTCCCGGGTGTGGCGGCTGCGGATGACGATGGACCGGGTCGGTGAGGGATACAAGACCGCACACCTGGAGTACGTCGCGTGAGGGGGCGGATGACCCGCGGGGTGTGGCTGCTCGCCGTCCTCGCCGTGATCCTCGCCGTGGCGGCGGTGGCCCTGTACGTCCGCCTCTACCGGGCGGATCAGCGGACCGGGGACGCGGTGCGGGCCGAGGTCGCGCAGGTTGCCGCCGACGGGGCGGCGGCGTTGCTGAGTTACACGCCCGAGACTGTCGCGGCCGACATGTACGCGGCGACGCAGCGACTGACCGGTGACTTCCGCGAGTACTACAGCCGCCTCACCGACGCCACGATCGTTCCCACCGCGCGGGCGGAGAAGATCACCACCACCGCGACCGCGGTCGATTCCGGGATCGGGTCGCTCAGCGCCGACCGGGCCGACGCGCTCGTGTTCCTGAAACAGGTCACCAGCACCGAGGCGACACCGGATCCGGTGACCGCGACGGTAGGTGCGCGGGTCAGCCTGACCAGCGTCGATGGGGAGTGGCTGATCTCGGGGCTGGAGATCTCCTGAGGACCTGGCACTACTGGAACGTGTTTCTGTTTGGTATGACTATGGGGACCGATGACGGTCGTGGAGAACGTGTCGAAGGGTGAGGACGCACCATGGGTGTCGGACGGATCGTGATCGTGGGGGCAGGACTGGCGGGTCTGCGGACCGCGGAGGAGCTGCGCCGGGCCGGCCACGAGGGGGCAATCACCCTGCTCGGTGAGGAGTCGCACCTGCCGTACGACCGCCCGCCGCTGTCCAAGGACGTGGTGCGCGGGGAGAACGACGACGTCACCCTCAAGCCGGCCGAGTACTACGACGAACTGGGCGTCGAGCTGCGGCTCGGGGCCCGCGCGGTGTCGGTCGACCCGTCCGCAAGGACGGTGACCCTCGAGGACGGCACCGGCGTCGACTACGACCGGTTGGTGATCGCGACCGGCCTGACCCCCCGGCGGATCCCCGGCCTTCCCGACCTGCAGGGCGTGCATGTGCTGCGGACCCTCGACGATTCCCTGGCGTTGCGCGCGGACCTGACCGCAGGCCGCACCGGTCTCGTCGTCGGTGCCGGATTCATTGGCTGCGAGGTCGCAGCCAGCATGCGCGCCCGCGGCCTGGACGTGGTGCTCGTCGAGCCGCAGCCGTCCCCCCTGGCATCCGTGCTCGGTGAGCAGGTCGGCGCGCTGGTGGCCCGGCTGCACACCGGTGAGGGCGTCGACGTTCGCACCGGGGTCGGGCTGGACTCGCTGCGCGGCGACACCCGGGTGACCGGCGCCGTGCTCGGGGACGGCACCGAGATCGCCGCCGACGTGGTCGTCGTCGGGATCGGTTCGCATCCGGTCACCGGCTGGCTGGAGGGGTCCGGGATCGACCTCGCCGACCGCACCGCCGGTGGCGGCGTCCTCGCCGACGAGGCCGGGCGCACCAGCGACCCGAACGTGTGGGTGGTCGGCGACGTCGCAGCGTGGCGGCACCCCGAGGGCGATCAGCGGCGCGTCGAGCACTGGAGCAATGTCGGCGAGCAGGCGAAGGTCCTCGCGCACACCCTCGTCACCGGCGCGGCCCCGGACGTCGCCGCCCAGGTGCCCTACTTCTGGAGCGACCAGTACGACGTCAAGATCCAGGCGCTCGGCGAGCCGTCCGGCACCGACACCGTGCACCTCGTCCGTGACGACGGCCGCAAGTTCCTCGCGTACTACGAACGGGACGGGCGGCTGGTCGCGGTGGTCGGCGGCGGGCTCGCGGGCGCCGTGATGAAGATGCGCGCGAAGGTCGCGGGCCGGGTCGCGATCGAGGACGTGCTCGCCGCGGCAACGGTCTGAGGATTTCGCAGCCGCCGCCCGCGCGGGCGGCTACCGTGAACTCATGGTGCACGGTCGACGTGCCCTCCCCG
Organism: Rhodococcus sp. NPDC054953; assembly: GCF_053609225.1. Lineage (NCBI taxonomy): Bacteria > Bacillati > Actinomycetota > Actinomycetes > Mycobacteriales > Nocardiaceae > Rhodococcus > Rhodococcus sp. NPDC054953. Next base: position 22,500 of record NZ_JBSGXD010000026.1, read on the forward strand.
AGCTGACGGAGCTGACCGCGACGCACTGGACATCGGGTGCGTCCGGACGCCTGTCCGTGCAGCGCTGCCTGCGCTGCCTGCGCTGGTCGTTCCCGCCCGCTCCGTGCTGCCGCGGGTGCTGGGGCACCGACCTGGCATTCGAGCCGGTCTCGGGCAAGGGTGCGCTGCTGACCTGGGCGGTGGTCGTCGAGCCGGTCCGGGCCGTGCCCGCGCCGCCGTACCTGGTCGGTGTCGTCGACCTGGTGGAGGGGGTGCGCATCACCCTCGGCCTGCTCGGCGGCGGCCCGGACACCCCGCGGGTCGGCGCCCCGATGCGCCTGGTCTTTGAGCAGCTCGATGAGCGAATCTGGTTGCCACTGGCGGAGTTCGAGGACTCCGATGCGTTCGAGGACCGCATCGAGGCGGTGTCGTGAACGGGGCGATGCGGTGCGCGACATCCTGGTGACCGGGGCCGGCCGCGTCCGGGTCGGCGCAGGCGGGGTGGCCGGCGCGGCGGTCACCGCGGCCCTCGCCGCGCTCACCGATGCGGGTATGCCGCGCACCGAGGTCACGGGACTGCTTGCGATCGGCTGCGACGCGGTGGACGTCGCCGATGCGCTTGGGCTTGAATTGTTGTGGCGGGCACAGGAAAACGACACTTCCGTGGTCGGTGCCGGGTTGGTGCAGGCGGTGGATGCGGTGGCGGCTGGCCGGACCGGGACCGTGGTGTGCGTTGAGGCGCTCGCTCCGGACCCGGCGCGAGCGCGTGCCGTCGACCGGTTCGGACCAGCGGCGGCCGTCGCTGGCCGTGCGGGCTGGCACGCGCCGTACGGGGCGGACGGCGCACTCGTCGGGGTCGCACTCGCCGCCCGCGCCTACATCGAGCGCTACGGACTCACCCGCACCGAGTTGGCGCAGGTGGCGATGGTGGCCTCCGCGAACGTCGGTGGCGGGCTGCGCCTGCGTGACTACCTCGCCGCGCCGATGCTGGTGGACCCGCTGTGCCTGCACGACCGGGCCCGCCCGGCGGGGGGCGCGGCGGCGATCGTGTTGTCGACCCGCACCAGGGACGCATCGCCGCGGATCCGGGTCGACGGCGTCGGCGCCGCGTACGCGGCGGGCCCGCTACCGGAACAGGACGCCACCGACGGCGTCGCGGAGCGCGCGGCCGCGGCGATGTGGGCGGACCTGTCGGGCGCCCCCACCGACCCCGACGTCGCGCTGATCGGGGACGAATTCTCCGTGGCGGTGCTCTGGTGGCTGGAGGCCCTCGGCCGGTGCGACGCCGGTGCCGCCGGACGATTCGTCGCGACCGGCGCCGCGATCTCCCGGGGCGGCGTGCTGCCGGTGAACCCGCACGGCGGGCACCTCGGGACCGGTCGGCGACCCGACCTGGACCTGGTCGTCGAGGCCGTCGCGCAGCTGCGGGGCACCGCGGGCCGCGCCCAGGTGCGGGGCGGGCCCACGACCGCCGTCGTCGGGCTCGGTGGCCGCGCCGCGGCCGGGTGCCTGCTGCTGCGCAGGTGAGGGGGACCGGGATGACGCATCGGCGGGTGCGCGGACTACGTTGGTTCGGTGACCGTCGCGCTGATCGACTCCGGGCTCGGGCTGCTGCCCACCTCGGCCTGGCTGCGTCGGCTGCGCCCGGACCTCGACCTGCTGCTCTCCGTCGATCCCGACGGTGCGCCGTGGGGGCCGAAGCCCGCGCCGTGGGTGATCGACCGGGTGCTCGCCGCCGCCGACCAGGCCGTCGACCTCGGCGCACAGGTCGTGGTCCTGCCGTGCAACACGGCGAGCGTCACCGCGCTCGACGAGGTTCGCGCCCACCTCGGTGCCGCGGTCCCGGTGATCGGGACCGTCCCGGCGATCAAACCGGCCGCGGCCGCGTCCAGCTCGGTCGCGATCTGGGCGACCGCCGCGACGACGGCGAGCCGGTACCAGGCCGACCTGATCGCGCGGTTCGCGAACGGCAGCGACGTGGTCGGGGTCGCCTGCCACGGATTGGCCGATGCGATCGACGCAGGCGACCGGGACCGGATCCTCGCGGCCATCGACAGTGCCGCCGCCGCGACCCCGGTGGCCTGCGACGCCGTCGTCCTCGGCTGCACCCACTATCCGCTGGTCGCCGACGAGATCGCCGCGCGCCTGCCGTCAGGGGTGACGCTGTTCGACAGTGCGCAGGCCGTCGCCGCGCAGACGCTGCGCCGCATCGACGCCCTCGGCCGCGACCTCGGCGGCAGCGGCTCGGTGTCGGTCCTGCTCAGCGGTCGTCCCGGCGAGCTGCCCGCCGGCGCCCGCAGCTACGCCGCTGCCGCCCCACTCCTTCACCCGCACCCACACCCACACCCACACCCCGCCCCAACCCCCACCGACTGAACGGAAGCGTTCACTCGATCAGGTCGAATGAATGTGCCGTTCGCTCGGCTTGCGACGGGGCGCTCACCTCGCGACACCGCGCTCACGGGTGTGACAGCGCACCGAGCCCCGCCGTGACCACCCGGGCCACCGCCCGCAGGTCGTCGGCGCGTTCGTCGCGTTCCCGGAACCGGTCGAGGTGGGTCGCGGAGAACATCGCGGCGACCCACGCCGTCGCGCACGAGTCGAGCACCCGTGCGGGGGCGGTGAGGGGCGAGCTGAGCCGCAGGACCTCCACCGTCACGTCGTGCAGGTAGGTGCGCAACGCCCGCAGCTGCTCACGCACCAGCGGATGAGTGTCGGCCTCCCGCCAGACGATCTCGCGGATCGTGCGCCGACCCGTCAGGTCGAGCGCGGCGTCGAGGTTGACCAGCGCGACCTCGGGTTCACCGGTGACGGCGAGCCCGTCGATGTCGCCGATCGGGTCGGTGGGGAGGCGCTCGGCGATCAGCGTGGTGAGAATCGACTCCTTGGTGGGGAAGTAGTAGAAGATCAGGCCCTTGGGGACGCCGGCGCTGGTCGCGATCGCGGCGGTGGATGTGGCGTCGAATCCGCGCGCGGCGATGAGTTCTTCGGCGGCGTCGAGGATCCGCCGCCGAGTGTCACCGCCCGTGCCGGGGATGCGTCCCTGGCGCGGTACAGGCAAGTCGACCACCTCCGTCGCCGGGTCGGGGGATCCGGCCCGGCACGGTTGTCACGGTGTGTGGATTTTCGGACGGGTGGTCAGTGGTGCGGAGCCAGTCCGCCGCCGTGACCGGCATGCATCCGGGACCCTTCGGGAAGCGCTGCCAGCGCGGTCAGCACGGTGAGGACACCACCGACCCAGGATGTCCAGGCCGCGCCCGCCATGCCGGAGTAGCCGGTGACCCATGGTGCGATGAACATCAGGACACCGAGCACGCCCATCGCCCACACGACCATCTCGTTGGTGGGGGCCATCATGTTGGCGACGCCGGCGACGGCGACGAGCACACCGAGCACGATCATCGACCATCGGGCGGCGCTGTTTGTGTCGACCCAGATCGGTGAGAGTGCCACGACGACGCCGATCACCACGGCGGCCCAGTCCTGCCACCGCCTCATTGCTGCGTTCATGTCCAGCCTCCTCTGCCGGAGTTGTCGCGTATGCCGGGATTACCGGCATGCTTCCGGTATAGACCTGATCGACCGACCGATCAAGGGCCTCCCGGCCGCCGACGGCCGTAAGGTCGGCGGGGTGCACGAGGATGTGACGAGGGCGCTGGGCGCGATCGCCGACGCCGACGCCGCGGCGCAGCTGCGACGGTTCTTCAAGACCGGCCCCGGCGACTACGGGGAGGGGGACGTCTTCATCGGCGTCCGGGTCCCCGCGGTCCGCGCGGTCGTCAAGACCTTCGCGGACCTGCCATTGGCGGAGGTCGACGCGCTGCTCGACAGCCAGGTTCACGAGCACCGATTGGCGGGGCTGCTGATCGCGACCGGACGGTTCGAGCGGGCGAGCGCCGCCCGGACCAGGGACGACGACGAGCGGCAGCGGGTCGCCGAGCACTACCTCGCCGCGGTGCTGCGCGGCCGGGTGAACAACTGGGACCTCGTCGACGCGTCGGCGGAGCGGATCCTCGGTGGCTGGTTGTTCGACCGGCCCCGGGATCTGGTGTTCGAGCTCGGCGCGGACGAGGACCTGTGGCGGCGGCGGGTTGCGCTGCTGACCACCTTCGGCTTCATCCGGCGCGGTGACGCGTCGACGACCCTCGACCTGACCGCCCGGCTGCTCGGCGACCGCCGCGACCTCACCCAGAAGGCGCTGGGCTGGATGCTGCGCGAGGTCGGTGCGCGGGTGGACCGGCGGTTGCTGACCGACTTCCTCGACCGGCACGCCCCGGCGATGGGGGCGACGGCGCTGTCGTACGCCATCGAACACCTCGACGCCGACACCCGCGGGCACTACCGGCGGATGCGCCGCGGCGGGGCGGGCACGGATCCGTAGATCACCGTGCCCGCCCCGCCGCGGGAGGTGCTAGAACTCGATCTCGAGCCGGTCGGTGACCGGGCGGGCCTGGCAGCCGAGGATGTATCCGGCGGCAATGTCCTCGGGGTCGAGGATCTCGCTGTTCTCCATCTCCACCTCGCCCTTGAGGACGGTGCATGCGCAGGAGCCGCACTCGCCCTCCTGGCAGGAGTAGGGGACGTCCAGGCCCTTCGCGAGCATGATGTCGACCAGGGTCTGCTTGCGGGGCCAGCTCATCTCGTGGGTCTCGCCGTCGAGGGTGACCGCCACGGTCGCGGCGTCGGCGGCCTCCTCGGCGGTGACCTCCTCGACCTCGACGTCCTTGAAGGGGTCGCCCGCGAGGGAGTTGAACACCTCCGCGTGCACCTGGGTCCGCGGCACGCCCGCCTCGGCGAGCGCCTTGTGCACGGTGTCCATGAACGGGCCGGGCCCGCACATGAACGATTCGAAACCGGTGAACGGGGCCGCGAGGGTGGCGAACTGGTCGGGCGTCGGCAGGCCCTGCAGCGACTCGAGCCAGTGCACGACGGTCAGCCGGGTCGGGTACTGGGCGGCGAGGGCGCGCAGCTCGTCCCGGAAGATCACCGAGTTCTCGTCGCGGTTCGCGTAGATCAGGACGACCTTGCCGCTGCCCTGGCTCAGCGCCGACTTGAGGATCGAGATCACCGGGGTGATGCCGCTGCCCGCGCCCCAGAGCAGGAAGTCGTGGTCGAGGGACTTCGGGCTGAACACGCCGGACGGGGGCAGCACCTCGATGGTGTCGCCGACCGCGATGTTGTCGCACAGCCAGTTCGAGCCATAGCCGTCGAGGGTGCGCTTGACCGTGACCTTCGGGTCGCCGTCGGTGAACGGCGAGCTGGCCAGCGAGTAGCAGCGGGCGACCGAGCCGGTGCGATCGCTCGGGATGCGCAGGGTGAGGAACTGGCCCGGCTTGTACTCGAAGCGGCTGCGCTGCTCGTCCGGGACGGTGAACACCAGCGAACGTGCGTCTGCGGTTTCCTCGACGACGCCCGACACGGTGAGCACAACCGACCTGGAGCTGTGCGGCATGTCAACTGTGGTCATCGTGGTCGATCCTCTCGGGGCTCTGCGGATGCAGGGACGGCGGGGTGTGCGACTGGGCACATTCTGGAACGTGTTCTAGTTTTTAGCCTAGCAGACACCATCGAAGCAGCTGGATCGTAATTTGTGCCGCCCCATTCCCGATAATCGGGACCCGCTCAGGACGACGGCGAGTGTCCCTGCCGCTCCAGCTGCGCCTGCAGGCCGGAGATGATGGTCGCGACCCCGAACCGGTAGACGTCGCGGCCATGGATCTCGTCGAGGCGCCGGGTGGCGCGGGCGATCACCTCGGGCAGCCCCGTCCGGTCCGGCACCGGGGGATCCTGCGTGGAGACGCCGCTGCGGCCGAACAGGTAGGTGTGGATCGTCGCATACGCGCAGTAGACGCTGCGCTCGTCGAATCCGGCGTCGAACAGGATCTCCATGACCAGCGCGACCAGGTGACGCTGGGATCGCAGCATCCGCTCGAGCAGCACCTCTCCGAGCCCGGGATAGGTCGACAGGCGCTCGTCGATCTGGTCGATGAGGGTGCGCAGGCGTTCCGCCCAGTCCGGACCCGGCGGCGGGGCGGCGACGCCGTCGAGCGCGGCGGTCGCGACCAGCTCGAGCAATTCGTCCTTGTCGGAGACGTAGTAATAGGGCGCCATCGCGGACACGCCGAGCTCGCGGGACAGGCGCCGCATCGAGAGCTTGTCCAGCCCGTCCTGGTGGATCACGCGCAGGGCCGCCTCCACGATCTCCTGCTCGGACAGGTTGCCGTGTGTGGAGCCGGGTGTCCGTGAATCGGCGCCGGCGTTGCGACCGGACGGCCGACCCAAGATCACGGACTTCTCCGTCATCGTGTGCCTCATGACGATCGGTGGGACGGCTGGTGTCCATCCCGCGTCCAAGTTTAGGGCGTATCGGCGGTGCGGGGACCGGGTCGAGCGAAAAGGCGGTATCCGCGCGGTGCCCCCGATCAGACGACGGGCACCGCCGCCAGGCCTGCGCCCAGTGTTGCGCTGCCCGCGCGCAGCAGGTCGGGCAGCTCGAGGGACTCGTCGGTGAGCCACTGCTCGTACGCCGCGAGGGCGACCCCGAGGACGGTCCACCCGACGGTGCGCGGCAGGTGATCGGTCGCGTCCAGGCCGGTCCGTGCGGCGACATATTCCGCGATCACCGCGCGCCAGCCCGTGTACATGACCATCGAGTAGGCCTGCAGTGCGGGCACGTTGAGGATCACCTCCATGCGTTGGCGGTGAATCGGCGCCACGTCCGCTGGGAAGTCGTTGAACTCGAGCAATGCCCGGGTCAGGCCGTCGGCGAGGGGGACATCGCGCGGCAGGTTCGCCAGGTGGTCGCGCATCTCGGCCAGGTGGGTGTCGAAGTTGCCCCAGGGCACCGCGTTCTTGGAGGGGAAGTATCGGAAGAAGGTGCGCCGCGCGATCCCGGCCGCCTCCGCGATCTGGTCGACGCTGGTCTCGTCGAAGCCGTGCTCGGCGAACAAACCGATCGCGATGTTGCTGATCAGATCGGGGGTGGTGGACGGCCGACGGCCGATGCGTCCGGTCCCTGACCTGCGGGTACGCGTCAACTTCTACTCCCGCCTTTCTTTCTGCACTCGATGCCATTAATGTGGTGAGCCGAGTCACAGCGCTCCAGCTGCGACCGGAACAACCCTGACACAGGAGGCATGTCGATGTCCGACGCTCGCGAGTCCGCAGTCAACGAAACCGAGCTCGTCCAGGAGTCCCTGGTGGAAGAGGTGTCGATCGACGGCATGTGCGGCGTGTACTGATCGTGAATCTCGACACCGGGTGGCAGCTGCACCCGCAGGTGGCGCTTCGCCCCGAACCTTTCGGGGCGTTGCTCTACCACTTCGGGACCAGGAAGCTGTCCTTTCTCAAGAACGTGACCATCGTCGGCATCGTGAAGTCCCTGGCCGACCATCCCGACGCGCGCAGCGCGATCCGCGCCGCAGGCATCGAGGACGCCCGCATCGACATGTACGCCCGCGCCCTGGCAACCCTCGCGGAGTCGAAGATGATCGTCCCCGCTGCCGCGGCCCCCGCCGCCTGAACCGCCGCGCGTGAGCAGCCCCTCACGCCGCCGCCCCATCACTTCGTCTGACGAGGACCCGCGCCCATGACCTCTGTTTTGGAACCACCCGCACCCGCCCCGGTCGGCAGGCTGGTCGACCAGTTCGAACTCGGCCTCGATGCTCCGATCTGCCTGACCTGGGAGCTGACCTACGCGTGCAACCTGTCGTGCGTGCACTGCCTGTCCTCGTCCGGCCGCCGCGACCCGCGGGAGCTGTCCACCGAGCAGTGCAAGTCGATCATCGACGAGCTGCAGCGGATGCAGGTCTTCTACGTGAACATCGGCGGCGGTGAGCCAACCGTCCGCTCCGACTTCTGGGAACTGGTCGACTACGCGACCGCACACCAGGTCGGCGTGAAGTTCTCCACCAACGGCGTGAAGATCGACAAGAAGGTCGCCGCCCGCCTTGCCGCGTCCGACTATGTCGACGTGCAGATCTCCCTCGACGGCGCCACCGCGGAGGTCAACGACGCGGTCCGCGGTCCCGGCTCGTTCGCGATGGCGGTGCGGGCGCTGGAGAACCTGGCCGAGGCGGGGTTCAAGGACGCGAAGATCTCGGTGGTCGTCACCCGCCAGAATGTGAGCCAGCTCGACGAGTTCAAGGCACTCGCCGACACGTACGGTGCGACGCTGCGGATCACCCGCCTGCGCCCGTCCGGCCGCGGCGCGGACGTCTGGGACGAGCTGCACCCGACCCAGGCGCAGCAGCGTGAACTCTACGACTGGCTCGTCGCCAATGGCGAGGGCGTGCTGACCGGTGATTCGTTCTTCCACCTGTCCGCCTACGGTGACGCGCTGCCCGGACTGAACCTGTGCGGCGCGGGCCGGGTGGTGTGCCTGATCGACCCGATCGGTGACGTGTACGCCTGCCCGTTCGCGATCCACGACCAGTTCCTCGCCGGAAACATCGTGTCCGACGGCGGTTTCCAGCAGGTGTGGCAGCACTCCGAACTGTTCCAGGACCTCCGGTCACCGCAGACCGGCGGCGCCTGCTCGAAGTGCTCGCACTACGACGCCTGCCGCGGCGGTTGCATGGCGGCCAAGTTCTTCACCGGCCTGCCGATGGACGGCCCGGACCCCGAATGCGTTCAGGGATACGGTGAATCGGCCCTTGCTGCGGACCGTAGCGTCCCGAAGTCCAGCCAGGATCACTCCAGGACCGGGAAGCGCGCCGAGCGCCGCATCCCGCAGGCGCCGGTCCCGCTGACCCTGCTCACCACCCGGCCCCCGGCCAAGATCTGTGACGAAAACCCGCTCGCGGGAATGAAATAGAGGAATATCGATGGCAAAGAATGCCTGGTTCGAGACCGTTGCCGAGGCGCAGCGGCGGGCGAAGAAGCAGCTCCCGAAGCCGGTGTACATGGCGCTGGTCGCCGGTTCCGAGAAGGGCCTGACCACCAGCGACAACATCGACGCCTTCGGCGAGCTCGGGTTCGCTCCGCATGTCGCCGGCCTGTCGGACAAGCGCGAACTGTCCACCAGCGTGATGGGACAGCCGCTGTCGTTCCCGGTCATGATCTCCCCGACCGGTGTGCAGGCCGTGCACCCCGACGGTGAGGTCGCCGTTGCCAGGGCGGCCGCCGCGCGGGGCATCGCGATGGGCCTGTCCTCGTTCGCCAGCAAGTCCGTCGAGGAGGTGACGGCGGCGAACCCGCAGACCTTCTTCCAGATGTACTGGGTCGGCACCAGGGACGAACTGCTGCACCGGATGGAGCGCGCCAAGAAGGCGGGTGCCACCGGCCTGATCATGACGCTGGACTGGTCGTTCTCGATGGGCCGCGACTGGGGTTCCCCGTCGATCCCGGAGAAGATGGACTTCGCCGCGATGAAGGCGAACGCCCTGCAGGGCCTGCTGCACCCGAAGTGGCTGTCGCAGTTCGTCCGTTCCGGCGCCATCCCGGACCTGACCACCCCGAACCTCGCCCCGGCGGACGGCGGCCCCGCGCCGACGTTCTTCGGTGCCTACGGGGAGTGGATGGGGACCCCGCTGCCCACCTGGGAGGACGTCGCCTGGCTGCGTGAGCAGTGGGACGGTCCGTTCATGCTCAAGGGCGTCATGCGGGTCGACGACGCCAAGCGCGCCGTCGACGCGGGCTGCACCGCGATCTCCGTCTCGAACCACGGCGGCAACAACCTGGACGGCACCCCCGCCCCGATTCGGGCGCTGCCCGCGATCGCGGAGGCCGTCGGCGAGCAGCTCGAGGTGGTCCTCGACGGCGGCATCCGCCGCGGTTCCGACGTCGTCAAGGCCCTCGCCCTCGGCGCCCGGGCCGTGATGATCGGCCGCGCCTACCTGTGGGGCCTCGCCGCGAACGGGCAGGCCGGTGTCGAGAACGTTCTCGACATCCTGCGCGGTGGTGTCGACTCCGCCGTCCTCGGGCTCGGGCACTCCAGTGTCGCGGACCTGTCCCCGACGGACCTGGTCGTCCCCGACGGCTTCCGCCGCGACCTCGGGCTCTGACCTGACGGGCCCTGACCTGCCAACCGGATCAGGCCTGCTGACCTCGACGACCACCCTGGCCGGGCGCACCGCGTCCTCCAGGGTGGTCTTCGGTCCTCATGAGACGAACCTCGGTGTCGGGAGGGCGTTCTCGTCCCGGCACACGAACTACTACGAGGCGAGGGCGCGCGGCGGGTGCGGCCTGATCGTCACCGAGGTGGCGTCGGTGCGTGCCGACGACCACCCGTATGAGCGGGCACCACTGGCCGCGGAATCCGAATCCGGCTGGCGTGACATCGTTACCGCCTGCCGCCCGCACGGAACCCTGGTCCTCGCCGGGCTCGGCCACGCCGGTCTGCAGGGGACGAGCGCATACTCGCAGTCGGTGCTGTGGGGTCCCTCCCCGGTCGCGGACGTGGTGACCCGGGAGCTGCCCGCCGAGATGGGAGACCGGGAGATCGGCGAGGTGATCACCGGTTTCGCGGCCGCCGCGGCGCGGGCGGTCGCGGCGGACGTGGACGGTGTCGAGCTGGACGCGGGTCCGGCGGCCCTGCTGCGCCAGTTCCTCTCGCCGCTCACCAACCTCAGGGGGGACGGCTACGGTGAGGATCGCGCGCGCCTGCTGCACGAGGTGATCGCGGCGGTCCGGTCCGTGCTCGGCGCTGGCCGGATCCTCGCCCTCCGGCTGAGCTGCGATGAACTGACGTCATGGGGCGGGATCACCCTCGACGACGCGGTCGACCAGGTGGGCGCGCTCGGTGAGTCGATCGACCTGCTCACCGTGGTGCGCGGCGGTCCGACCACCGCGACCCGGTACCGGCCGGACGCGCACACCCCGCCGATGTTCACCGTGGAACCGACCCGCCGCATCCGGGCGGCCACCACCGTTCCGATCGTCCTGCAGGGCAGCGTCATCGACGCCGCGGCCGCGGAGAGCGCGCTCGGCGACGGGGTCGCCGACCTGGTCGAGATGACCCGCGCGCAGATCGCCGACCCCGACCTGGTCGCTGCCGTCCGCGGCGGCCGGGCCCCTCGTCCGTGCGTGCTGTGCAACCAGACTTGCCTGGTGCGCGACCCCCGCAACCCGATCGTCACCTGCATCGGCAACCCCACCACCCCGGGTGAAGGGCACCCTCACGCCGTTGGACCGGGCGAGGGGCACCGTCACCCCGGGACGCGGGAGGTGCTGGTCGTCGGTGGTGGTCCGGCAGGCCTGGAGGCGGCTCGGGTGCTCGCCGCGGCCGGGAATCGGGTCCGGCTGGTCGAGCGCCGAGATCGGCTCGGCGGCATGGTTGCCCGCGCCGCGACCGGAAACCTGACGCGGCTGGCCACGGTCACCGACTGGCTCGCCCGCGAGTGCCACCGCCTCGGGGTCCGCATCGAACTGGGCCGCGAGATCACCGAATCCGATGTCACGGACGCCGATGCGACGGTGCTCGCCACCGGCAGTGTTGCCGCGCCGTGGCCGGTGCCGGGGGACGGCAGCGTGCCGGTGCGCACCGCACCGGACGTCCTGGACGCCGCGCACGCCGTCACCGGGGCGGTGCTGGTGTGGGATCCGATCGGTGGCCCGGTGGGGGTCGCGGTGGCCGAGCATCTCGCGGCAGGCGGCCACCCGGTCGCGATCGCGACCCCGGATCCGGTGATCGGCACCGGCCTCGGGCGCACCGGCGACCTCGCCGACGCCAACGGCAGGCTGCAGCGGTCCGCGGTGACCCGCCACCTGCGGAGCAGGATCGTCGATATCGTCGGTGGCGCAGTTGAACTCGAACAGGTGCACACGGGGGAGCGGAGCACGGTCCGGGCGGCGGTCATTGTCGACTGTGGGCACCGGGTCCCCGACGAGGCACTGGGCAGGCACCTCGAGCGGCGCGGCGCACAGTCGTGCGGCGACCGCGTCGCACCGCGCACCATCGCCGAGGCGGTCCGGGAGGGCCGCGGCGCCGCCGCGCGCCTGATGTCCGGGTGGGCGCGGTGAGCTTCCCGAGGCTGCTGGCGCCGCTGACCCTCGGCCCCCGGACGGTGCGCAACCGGGTGGTGTTCACCGCACACCTGACCAACGCCGCCGTCGATGGCCTGCCCACCGGGCAGCACGCCGACTACTACGCAGCCCGGGCGCGGGGCGGTGCCGGGCTGATCATCACCGAGGAGCAGTGCGTCCATCCGACCGACTGGCCGTACGAGAAGGTGATCCACGGTCACCGCCCTGAGGTGATCGCCGGATACCGCCGGATCACCGATGCCGTCCACGAGCACGGGGCGGTGATTCTCGCGCAGCTCAACCACAACGGTGGCCAGGGGTCGGGAATGTACTCCGGCCTTCCGCTGTTGGCGCCGAGCCCCGTCCCCGATCCACTGTTCCGCGAGGTCCCCCGACAGGTGGACGCCGCCGACCTCGCCGACCTCGTCGACGGCTATGCGCGTGTCGCAACCCACTGTCGTGCTGGCGGATTCGACGGCGTCGAGATTCAAGCGTCGCAGTCCTCGATCCTGCGCGCGTTCCTGTCCCCGCAGACGAACCTGCGTTCCGACGGCTACGGCGGGCCGCTCGCGCATCGGGCCCGACTGCTGCTCGAGGTGATCGCCGCGGTCCGGGCGGCGTTGGGACCGGACCTGGTCCTCGGCGTGCGACTGACCGGGGAGGAGTCGATCGCGAACGGCATCCATCTCGACGAGGCGGTCGCGGTGGCGACGATGATCGAGGCGACCGGCGCGGTGAACTATCTGAACACATCCATCGGGATGGCCACCGAGACGCTGCACCTGATCGAGGGGTCGATGGCGGTGCCGAACGGCTACGCCCTCTTCATTCCCAACGCGATTCGCCGCGCCGTGTCCCTCCCCGTCGTGGGGGTCGGGCGGTTCACCGGTCCCGCCCAGGCCGAGCAGGCCCTGACCGAGGGGCAGTGCGACCTGGTCGGTGTGGTGCGCGGCCAGATCGCGGACCCCGACTTCGCCGTGAAGGCGGCGACCGGGCACCCCGAGGACATTCGGGCGTGCCTGGGATGCAATCAGGAGTGCATCGGCAGGGTCGGGTTGAACCGGTGGCTCGGCTGCATCGAAAACCCGGCGGCGGGACGGGAATCGGTGCCGCTGCCGATGCCGCGGCGCCGCGGCCGCGCGGTGGTCGTGGTCGGGGGCGGACCCGCCGGGCTGCAGGCCGCCGCCACCGCCGCCCAGCGCGGCCATGCCGTCACCCTGTACGAACGCGCGCCCCGTCTCGGTGGGCAGGTGCGTACCGCAGCGGCGGCCGCGGGTCGAGCCGAGTTCGGGGAGTTGACAGCGAATCTGGAACGCGAGTGCCTGCGATCCGGCGTCACGATGCGCACCGGCGTTGCCGTCGACGCCGCGCTGGTGCTGGCGCTGGCCCCGGAGGTGGTGATCGTCGCGACGGGGGCCCGGCCGTCGCGTCCGGCGTGGTCGGGCGGCAGCGACCGGGTCGTCGACGTGCGGGACGTTCTCGATGGCGGCGTCCACCCGGCAGGCCGGGTCCTGGTGTTCGACGAGTTGGGATTCCATCAGGGCACGTCGGTCGCCGAGACACTCGCCGCTCGCGGTGCCAGGGTCACGATCGCGACTCCGGGGATGATTGTCGGGCAGGACCTCGGACTGACCCTGGACATGGAGGGCTGGCAGCGCCGCGCGCACGCGGCGGGCGTCGTCGAACGAACCGACACCGTCCCGACCGGGATCGCCGACACCGGGACGGGGATCCGCGTGCACCTGCTCCATCACCCCACCGGTGTGGTGGAGCAGATCGAGTTTGACGCGGTCGTGTGCGCGGTGCACCAGCGTCCGGTGGACGAGTTGTGGAAAGAACTGTCCGGCAGCGGATTCGAGGTGTATCGGATCGGGGATGCGCTGTCGCCCCGTCGTGCCGACGCCGCGGTCCGGGAGGGGTATCGGGTTGCTCTCTCCCTCTGACCCGGCCGCCAGCACGCGGCGGTGTGCCGGGGGTGGAGGCGGCGGCAGGACGCGGCCTACCCTGGCAGGCATGCCCACCTCCCTGGCCGACGCCACCTGGCCCGAGATCGCGGACGGCAGGCCCGCGCTGGCGGTCCCGGTCGGGTCGCTCGAACAGCACGGCCCGCACCTTCCCCTCGACACCGACACCAGGATCGCGTCGGCGGTTGCCGGGGCATTGCCGGGCCTGCGGCTCGCACCCGCGATCGCGTACGGCGCCAGTGGCGAGCACGAGGGGTTCGCCGGGACCGTGTCGCTGGGTGCCGAGGTGCTGCGCACTCTGATCGTCGAATACGGACGGTCGGCGTGTCGCTGGTCGCCGCGCGTGTTGTTCGTCAACGGGCACGGCGGCAACGCACCCGCGCTCGCGGAGGCGGTGACGCTGCTCCGGTACGAGGGCCGCGACGCGGCCTGGCTGCCGTGCGCGGTACCGGGCGCCGACGCCCACGCAGGGCGAACCGAAACCGCACTGTTGCTGCATCTTTCGCCGGACGAGGTGCGGATGGACCGGGTCGAGGCGGGTGATCCACGGCCGATCGCGGAGCTGATGCCGCGGCTGCGGGCCGGCGGTGTCGCCGCCGTCAGCGCGAACGGGATTCTCGGCGATCCGACGGGTGCCGATGCCGTCGAGGGGGCACTGCTGTTCGATCAGATGTGCGGCCGCGCGGTCGCGGCGGCCGGGCGGTGGCAGCCGGATGAGCACGGGATGTTGCGGTGAGAGCAGATCCGAATACGATCGCCTGATGCGCCAAGCTCGACTACCCGATGGATTCGGTGTGCGACTCGATCCGACGGTGCGCACGTTCTCCGATGGACGGGTGCTGATTGGGGGGTCCCCCACCCGGATGCTCAAACTGGCTCCCACCGCGGCCGCGATGATCGGCGACGGCTACCTGAAGGTCGTCGATCCCCAGTCGGCGGAGGTCGCGCGGCACCTGCTCGACTCCGGGGTCGCGAACCCGCGGCCGATGAGCTCACCGCCCAACCACGACGTCACCGTCGTCGTCCCGGTCCGGGACAACATTGCCGGGCTCAACCGGCTCCTCCCCGCCCTGCGTGGGCTGAACGTCGTCGTCGTCGACGACGGATCCGCGGAGCCGGTGATCTCCCCCCCGGTGCAGGGCGGGCGCGGGGAGATCACTGTGGTGCGGCATTCCGAGGCGCGCGGACCGGCCGCCGCGCGGAACACCGGGATGGCCCTGGCCACAACGGGGTTCGTTGCGTTCCTGGACTCCGACGTGGTGCCCCGGACCGGCTGGCTCGAGGCGATGCTCGGCCACTTCAGCGACCCCGCGGTCGCGATGGTCGCGCCGCGGATCGTGGCACTCGAACCGGCGGGGGGAGCGTTGGCGCGCTACGAGCACGCACGCTCCTCGCTCGACCTTGGGCGCAAGGAGGGGCCGGTCCGGGCGGGGAGCGCGGTGTCGTACGTGCCGAGCGCGGCGATGCTGGTGCGCCGACGCGCGCTGGACGAGTGCGGTGGTTTCGACGAGTCGATGCGCGTCGCCGAGGATGTTGACCTCTGCTGGCGCCTGCACGACGCGGGCTGGCGGTTGCGGTACGAGCCGATCTCCCACGTCGCGCACGACCACCGGGTGTCGTTCCGGAAATGGTTCGGGCGCAAGATGTTCTACGGGACGGGTGCGGCACCGTTGGCGGCCCGTCATCATGGGCTGGTGCCGCCACTGGCGATGTCGTGGTGGACCCTCGTCGCCTGGGTGTTCGCGGCGACCGGAACCCGGTTCGGGGTGGTCGCCGCCGCGGTCACCCAGGCGGCGACGGTGGTCCGGCTGCGCCGGACCTTCGGGGAACTCGACAGGCCGACGCGGATCGCGACGGTGCTCGCGATCCAGGGGATGGCCGGCGGGGCGTGGCAGCTCGCGTCCGCGGTGTGCAGGCATTACTGGCCGGTCACGGTGCTCGCCGCCGTCTGTTCCCGGCGGGTCCGCCGGGCGGTGGTGGCCGTCGCGGTGGCGGAGGGGGCCGCCGACTGGTGGACGCACCGCGAACCGGAAGGGCTCGGTCCGGTTCGGCACATTGCCTACAAGCGTCTCGACGACCTTGCCTACGGGGCGGGGCTGTGGCGCGGTGCCGTCACCCACCGCAGCCTCGCCGCACTGAAGCCACGCCTGACCCGGTGACGAGCGGCGCATCCGGTGCCCGGAACTGTGCGTGATTTTCCCCCCGATGGGGGTGAAAATCACGCACGGGCGGCGGAGCCGCTGGCGGCGGACGTGATCGTGGTTGGCGCCGGATCGGCGGGGTGCGTCGTTGCCGCGCGGCTCAGCGAGAATCCCGAGCGCACGGTGATCCTGATCGAGGCGGGACCGGGCGTCGTCGGGCCGGGCCCGCTCGGGGTGTTGCCGGTCGGGGCGCACAGCGACGTGGTCGGGAAATACCCGGCGCGGCTGCGGGACGGCGCGCCGGAGACGGTGCTGGCGAGGGGCCGGATGCTCGGCGGGTCCGGCGCCGTCAACGGCGGCTACTTCCTTCGCGGCACCGCAGCGGACTTCGAGCGGTGGCCGCCGTCGTGGTCGTACGCGTCGGTGTTGCCGTACTTTCGCCGGCTCGAGACCGATCCGTTCGGGGACCGGCGCTGGCACGGCGATACCGGTCCGGTTCCCGTCACCAGAACCGCTCCGGCCGAGCGGCACCCGATCAGTACGGCCTTCCTCGACGCTGCCGACCGGGCGGGCTTCGGCTACCGGGCGGACCTGAACGAACCCGACGCCGACGGCGCAGGCCCGGTGCCGCTCAACGCGCGCGCCGGTCTGCGGATCGGCACCGCGACCGCCTACCTGGCCCCGCACACCGGCCGACCGAACCTGCGGGTGCTCACCGACACCGCCGCCCGGCGGGTGGAGATGTCCGGGCACCGGGCCACCGGCGTCGAGGTCGAGTCGGGTGGCGTTCGCCGGGTGCTGCTGGCGTCGACGGTGGTGCTGTGCGCGGGTGCCGTCGGAACGCCGCACCTGCTAATGCATTCCGGAGTCGGCTCCGCACAACAACTTTCGGCGCACGACATCCCGGTGCGCGTCGATCTCCCCGGCGTCGGTCGGACGTTCGAGGACCACCCCGAGGTCACCGTCGGCTACCGCAGGACCGCCGCACTGCCGCACCGTGCGGACCGGGCGATCCTTGAGGTGGTCCTCGAGGCCGAGCTCGACGGGGAGCCGGTCGAGGTGCGGCCCTACACCGCCACGTTCGGCGAGGCGATCCCCGGCGTGGACGACCCGCTTGCCCGGATCGGGGTGGCGTTGATGCGCCCGCGCAGCCGCGGTGAGATCGTGCTGACGGCCGCCGACCCCGCCGCCCCGCCGCTGGTGCGGTACCGATACGTGGAGGCGGCCGCGGACCGGGCGGCGCTGCGCGCGGGAGTCTCGCTCGCCGAGGATCTGCTCCGCGGTCCGGCGTTCACCGGGCTGCTCGACCCACGAAGCCTGACCGATGCGTCCGCGACCTTCGGCACCTCGATGCACCTGTCGGGCAGCTGCTCGATCGGTCCGCCCGACGATCCGGACGCCGTCGTCGACGACCGCTGCCGGGTGCACGGCGTCGACGGGCTGTGGATCGCGGACGGCTCGGTGATGCCGTCCCTCCCGTCCCGCGGCCCGCACGCGACGACGGTGATGATCGGGGAACGGGTCGCGGAGTTCATCGCGCTGCTGGACGTCTGACCAGCAGATCCGGTGTCGGAGCGACGGCCGTGCCGGTGTGACTGGCGTTACAGTAGTGGGACGACGCCGAGAGGAATCTCCTTGACCACTACCGCACGGGCCGGTGCCCGCGGCAACCCCTGGGTGGCCGTTCGGCCGGGTGACGATGTCGCGGAACTCGCCCGCACGGTCTCCTCCGCGCACCGCTCGTTCGTCGAGGGTGCCGACACCCGGACCGGTGGCCCCGGCGCCGGGGCGTCGGTCCGGCCGGTGGTGTTCGACTCGTGGGTGCGCAGCCGGGACCGGGGCGTGAACCCGCGGTCCGTCGGCGACGGAGACCCGCTGGGCGGGGTGGAACTCGGCGGCTACCGCGCCGCCCACCCGATGGCGTTGGTGCGGCCGGTGGTCCGCAGGCTGCTGGTCGAGGACGTCGCGGACACCGGGCTGCTGGTCGCGATCAGCGATGCCGCCGGGCGGCTGCTGTGGGTCGAGGGGGATTCCGGGGCGAAGGACCGCGCGGTCGCGATGCACTTCGTCGAGGGCGCGGACTGGAGCGAGGATCGCGTCGGCACCAACGCGCCGGGCACCGCCCTCGCGGTCGACCAGTGCGTGCAGATCTTCGGGGCCGAGCACTTCAGCGCCGCCGTCCACGACTGGAGCTGTTCGGCGGCCCCGGTGCACGACCCGACGAGTGGGCGGATCCTCGGCGCCATCGACATCACCGGCGGCCCCGAGGTGGCGCAGCCGCAGGTGCTTGCGTTGGTTCGGGCGACGGTTGCGGCGGCGGAGGCCGAGCTGCGGCTGCACCTGCTGAACTCGCCACGGCTGCTCGGGGCGCAAACACCCGGCCTCGCGACGCCGGGTTCGGCAGCACCCCGGCTGGCGGTCCTCGGTTCCGGTCGACCGACGCTGATCCGCGGCGGCGATCGTATTCCGTTGTCGCGCAGGCACGCGGAGATCCTGCTGCTGCTCGCGCAGCACGCCGAGGGGCTGTCCGGTGACCAGTTGTCGGTCCTGCTCGACGAGGCCGAACTCGACGCCGTCACGATCCGCGCCGAGATGTCGCGGCTGCGGAAGGTCTTCGGGGCCGACGGGCTCGGGTCCCGCCCGTATCGATTGCTCGTCGATCTCGACACCGATGTCGACGAGGTGCGCCGCGCCCTCGAGGCCGGTGATGCGGCCGCGGCGCTCGCCGCGTACCGCGGCCCGGTGCTGCCCGGGTCGGACGCGCCGGGCGTCGAGGAGATCCGCGAACAGGTCCGGGCCCGCATGCAGGCGGCGCTGTTGCGGTCCGGCGAGCAACCCCTGCTCGCGCGGTGGACGGCAACCCCGGACGGGCGCGGGGACTCGGCGGCCTGGGCGGCGTACCTGTCCTCGATCGATCCGCGGTCACCGATGTACGACCAGGTCAGGGCCAGGATCGCGATCCTCGACGAACAGCTGGGCGGGTGACGGCTCCCGACCGCAACCCCGTTGCAACCCCCCGGCTCGTAGTGTTCCGCTCGTAGTGTTCCGGATCACACCGCGGGACCGACCGCAGCAGAGGAGTTCGACGATGACCGTGTACGCCCGCCCGGGTTCGCCCGACGCGCTCATGTCCTTCCAGTCCCGCTACGAGAACTACATCGGCGGGCAGTGGGTGGCCCCCGTCAAGGGCCAGTACTTCGAGAACACCACCCCGATCACTGGTCAGCCGTTCTGTGAGATCGCCCGCGGCACCGCCGAGGACGTCGACCTGGCGCTCGACGCCGCCCACGCCGCCGCTCCCGCCTGGGGCAAGACCCCCGTCGCCGAGCGGGCCGTGATCCTGAACCGGATCGCCGACCGCATCGAGGAGAATCTCGAGTCGATCGCGCTCGCCGAATCCTGGGACAACGGCAAGCCGATCCGCGAGACGCTGAACGCCGACATTCCGCTCGCCGTCGACCACTTCCGCTACTTCGCTGGCGCCATCCGCGCGCAGGAGGGGTCGCTGTCGGAGATCAACGGTGACACGGTTGCCTACCACTTCCACGAGCCGCTCGGCGTGGTCGGGCAGATCATCCCGTGGAACTTCCCGATCCTGATGGCGACCTGGAAGTTGGCGCCCGCGCTGGCCGCGGGCAACGCCGTGGTGCTCAAGCCGGCCGAGCAGACCCCCGCGTCGATCCTCTACCTGTTCTCCCTCATCGGGGACCTGCTGCCGCCCGGTGTGGTCAACATCGTGAACGGGTTCGGCACCGAGGCGGGCAAGCCGCTCGCGTCCAGCCCGCGGATCAAGAAGATCGCCTTCACCGGCGAGACCACCACCGGCAGGCTGATCATGCAGTACGCCTCGCAGAACCTGATCCCGGTCACCCTCGAACTCGGCGGCAAGAGCCCGAACATCTTCTTTTCCGACGTGCTCGCCGCGAACGACGACTACCAGGACAAGGCCCTGGAGGGGTTCACGATGTTCGCCCTGAACCAGGGCGAGGTGTGCACCTGCCCGTCCCGGTCGCTGATCCAGGAGGACATCTTCGACGAGTTCCTGGCGATGGCCGCGATCCGCACCAAGGCCGTCCGGCAGGGCGACCCGCTCGACACCGACACGATGATCGGCGCGCAGGCGTCCAACGATCAGTTCGAGAAGATCCTCTCGTACATCGAGATCGGGAAGTCCGAGGGGGCGAAGCTGATCACCGGCGGTGAGCGGGCCGAGCTCGGCGGCGACCTGTCCGGTGGCTACTACATCCAGCCGACCGTCTTCACCGGCAACAACAGGATGCGGATCTTCCAGGAGGAGATCTTCGGCCCGGTGGTGTCGGTGACCTCGTTCAAGGACTACGACGAGGCCATCTCGATCGCCAACGACACCCTGTACGGGCTCGGGGCCGGGGTGTGGTCCCGGGACGGTGGCGTCGCCTACCGCGCCGGTCGCGACATCCAGGCCGGTCGGGTGTGGACGAACACGTACCACCAGTACCCCGCGCACGCGGCGTTCGGCGGATACAAGCAGTCCGGCATCGGACGCGAGAACCACCACATGATGCTCGACCACTACCAGCAGACCAAGAACCTGTTGGTGAGCTACGCACCCAAGGCGCAGGGCTTCTTCTGATGCCCCGCTTCCTCCGGCTCCCTCGGCCGGCGGAATGACGCGGCGCCCGCCGATACCCCCTCGTCGGCGGGCGCCGCCCCTCCGTTTCCGCACGGGCACAGCAGAAGTCCGCTCCCGGGACCCACCACACGAACGGATGGAACGCACCATGGTCGATACGACGAAGGCAGCGGCCGACCCGCCGCCGAGGATCGTCGCCACCGAGGCGGCCGCGGACCTGCTGCGCCTGCTGGTCGCCGCGCACGGCGGGGTGATGATGCACCAGTCCGGCGGGTGCTGCGACGGTTCCGCACCGATGTGCTATCCGGTCGGGGAGTTCATCGTGGGGGACCGGGACGTCCTCGTCGGGCTGCTCGACCTTCGGCTGCGGGTGGGGGAGCGGGCGGTGGACCTGCCGGACGGTGCCGACGCGGTACCGGTGTGGATCTCCGGGCCGCAGTTCGAGCTGTGGAAGCACACCCAGTTGGTGATCGACGTGGTCCCCGGCCGGGGCTCCGGGTTCAGTCTCGAATCGCCCGAGGGGCTGCGTTTTCTCAGCCGCGGACGCGCCTTCGATGCGGCGGAGATCGGGGTGCTTGCCGTCGCCGACCCGATCACCGGTCAGCAGTGGGAGGCCGGACGGCGACCCGGGCCCGCGGTCGTCCCGCAGATCGTCGCGGAGGCCGCCGACGCCTGCCCCGTCCAACGCCGTCCGTGACGGCTGGGCGGCGGGTCACCGTCGGACCATGCGCACCAGATCGCCGCCGGGTCCCTCCAGTTGCCGGGGCGGGCGCCACACCGCGCGCAGGATCCGGTCGAGGTGCAGCTCCGCGACCTCGACGACCTTGAGGTCCCCGGCCGCCACCTGGTCGGCGACGGCGAGGGTGCTCAGCACCGCGGGGCCGACGCCGCCGAGCACGCTCGTCCGGATCGCTGCCGCGCTGCCGAGTTCCAGAAGTGGTGCGGCGCGGTCGTATTCGTGTAGCGCGACGTCGAGGGTGGTGCGGGTGCCCGATCCGGGTTCCCGGACCACGAGGGGGGTTCGTGCGAGTTCGCCGATCGTGAGCGGCTTCCTGCGCCGGGCCAACGGATGTCCGGGGTCGACCACGACCACCAGTCGGTCGCGGGCGACCGCGACGGTGTGCAGTCCGAGGGGCACCGTTGGCGACTCGACGAAGCCGACATCGCAGGCGCCGCCGATGACGTCGTCGAACACCAGGGTGGAGTTGCGAACCTGCAGGTGCACCGTGACGTCCGGGTTCTGCTGCCGGAACCGGCCGAGCCAGCCGGGCAGCAGGTGTTCGGCCACCGTCATGCTCGCGCTGATCGTCAGTTCAGCGGCACGTCTCTCCCGCATGCCCGCCGCGACGTCGATCAGGTGCCTCGCGTCGGCGAGCACCTTCCTCGACCAGTGCGCGAGCACGGTGCCCTCCGCGGTCAGCGTGGAACCGGTCGGCCTGCGGAGCAGGAGCGGCGCGCCAACCTGCGCCTCGAGACGCTTCATCGCCCGGCTCGCGTTCGGTTGCGCGACGCCAGCTACTTTTGCTGCCGCGCTGAGGCTCCCGTGATCGTCGACGCCAACCAGCAGTTCCAGGACGTCCAGGTCGGGCCACCGCATCTGCATATCGGAAGTGTATGCCCAGAGTGGGCTCCCATATCGAAGTGATATGTAGCCATGGCGGATCGAGGGCTACCGGAACGACCTGGCGTGCGCCAGTGTTCATGGCATGTCCAGCGATGTCGGTGCACCCCCCACCCCGCCCGCCGTCCCCTCGGCGAAACCCCGGTCCCGCGCCGTTGGCACGGTCGTCGGCGTCGCGGTGTGCGCGTTCGGTGCCGCGCTCGCGATGGGCATCGGCAGGTTGATCCCCGCGGTCAGCCCCCTCCTCATCGCGATCGTGGCGGGTGCCCTGCTGGCGAACCTGGTGGCGCTGCCCGCCAGGATTCGTCCCGGCCTCGACTTCTCCGCGAAGCGACTCCTCCGGGTGGGGGTGGCCCTGCTCGGCCTGCAACTGATGTTCAGCGACGTGGCCGACCTTGGCTGGGGGGTGATCGCGGTCGTGGTGGTGGTCGTCGCCGCCGGCATCGCGGGCACGATGTGGGTGGGTGCGCTGCTCGGGTTGTCGTGGACGCAGCGGATCCTGATCGCGTGCGGCTTCTCGATCTGTGGTGCCGCGGCGGTCGCCGCGACCGACGGCGTCGTCAACGCGAAGGAGGAGGAACTGCTCACCGCGGTGGCGCTCGTTGCGGTCTTCGGGACCGTGATGATCCCGGCGATCCCCCTCCTCGCGCGGATGCTCGGGCTCACCGACCGGCAGTCCGGGATGTGGGCGGGCGCGTCGATCCACGAAGTCGCGCAGGTCGTCGCCGCGGGCGGCGTCATCGGCGGTGGCGCGCTCGCCGTCGCGACCGTCGTCAAGCTGGCCCGGGTCCTGATGCTCGCGCCGGTCATGGCGTATCTCGGAGCCCGGCAGCGTCGAATGGTCACCGGCGGTCGAATGGCGAGGGGCGAAGGAACGCAGCCGCCGCTGGTGCCGATGTTCGTCGTCGGCTTCCTCGCATGCGTGACACTGCGCTCGACCGGACTGCTCCCGCAGCAGGTCCTCGACATCGCCGGGCCGGTGCAGACCGCGCTGCTGGCCGCCGCGATGTTCGCGCTCGGCCTCGGCGTTCGGCTGAGCCTGCTCAGGTCGATGGGCCCGCGCCCGGTCGTTCTCGCCGCGCTGTCCACGGTGTGGGTCGCCGTCGTCGCGCTGATCGGTGTGCTGGTGGTGGCGTGACGACGGCTTCCTCACCGGGCTGTAGCCCCGGGGTCGGGTCGGGTAGCTGCCGCCGCCGCGCCGGGGCGCGAGATGATGAAGCCCCACCGCCGCGGCGAACGCGCGGCGACACGACAGAGGAGATGCGCAATGGCCTTCGCAGGCAACGTGGATGAGCTGGCCCTACTGCAGTCGGTGCGGCTCAAGGGCGCGGTGACGCCGCCGGTGCTCGCCGTGCAGCTTGGGGTGGGGGAGTCCTCCGCGCAGGCAGCGCTCACCGCCCTGGTCGAGATGGGCCGGGCCGTCGCCGACGACGCAGGCTCGGTCACCCTCACCGCGGAGGGAGTCACCGAGCTCGACACCCAGCTCGACGCCGAACGGGTGTCGATCGACGAGTTCCTGTTCGCGGAGGTCGTCGAGCGGTTCGAGCCGCTGGACGCCGAGTTCTCCGACGCGAGCGGCGACCCCGACAAGCTCGCGGACCTGGACCGCCGCGCCGCCGACGTGTTCGACGACGTCTCCGCCTACGTGCCGCGGCTCGCGCGCTACCAGGAACTGCTCGCCGACACCGTCGCCGACGCTGGCGCGTACGCGGTCGTGTGGTCGGAGCTGCGCACGGAGATCCTCAGCGCAGCGGGCCGCTGACCTAGACCGTGTGACGCGGCTCACCCCTCCCCCCTTTCGGGGGTGGTTCGGGGGTGAGCCGCGTCACTACCTTTCTCGCAACCCCGGCGATCTGAGCCGGGGACCCCGCACGCGAGAAGAGGGCCCATGACCACAGTCTCGTCCGACCCGGCACCCCCGGGAGTGTCCGCCGACCCGGCACCTCCTGCGAAGCCCGCGACCGCGCCCGCGACGCGGACGAGCGTGCGCCGGGTGGCGGTCGCCAGCTGCATCGGCACGACCATCGAGTTCTACGACTTCTTCATCTACGGGACGGCAGCGGCACTCGTCTTCCCGACCGTGTTCTTCCCCGCGCTCGGATCCACCGCGGGAACCGTGGCCTCGTTCGCCACCTTCGCGGTCGCGTTCGTCGCGCGGCCGGTCGGTGCCATGCTGTTCGGGCACTACGGTGACCGGATCGGGCGCAAGAAGACCCTGGTTTCCACCCTGCTGTTGATGGGCATCTCCACGCTGCTGATCGGCGTGCTGCCCAGCGCGGCGACGATCGGTGTCGCGGCCCCGGTGATTCTGGTGCTGCTGCGCTTCGCGCAGGGGTTCGCCGTCGGCGGCGAATGGGCGGGCGCGACCCTGCTCACCGCCGAGTACGCGCCGCCCGGCAAACGCGGCCTGTACGCGATGTTCCCGCAACTGGGCCCCGCAATCGCGTTCATCCTCTCGTCGGGGACGTTCCTCGCCACCGGTGCGGTGCTCGGCGACACCAACGAGGCGTTCCTGACCTGGGGCTGGCGGGTGCCGTTCCTCTTCTCGATCGTGCTCGTCGGCATTGGCCTGTACATGCGGCTCGCGATCGAGGAGACGCCGGTGTTCCGGGCCAACCAGGCCAACCAGGCCAACCGGGCCGACACATCGAGCGCCCGGCTACCGTTCGCCGACGCCTGGCGGCATCAGAGCAAGGAGATCCTGCTGTCCGCGGGCGCCCTTGCCACCCTGTTTGCGTTCTTCTACATGGGCACCGCGTTCCTCACCAGTTACGGCACAACGACCCTCGGCTTCTCGCGACCGTTCGTGCTGTCGGTCGGCATCGCATCGGCGGTCGTATTCGGCGCCGCCATCGTGGTGTCCGCCCTGTACTCCGATCGGATCGGCCGCCGCAGGGTGATCATGGCGTCCTGTGTCGCCGCGTTCGTCTGGGCGTTGGCGCTGTTCCCGATCCTCGACTCGGGCAGCCCGGCGGCGTTCGCGATCGGCATGTTCGGAACCCTCGCGATCTTCGGGATCGCCTATGGTCCGTGCGGAGCGCTGCTCCCGGAGATGTTCGCGACCCGCTACCGCTACACCGGCGCCGGGCTCGGCTACAACCTGGCGGGGGTGCTCGGCGGCGCGATCCCGCCGCTGCTCGCGGCGCCGCTCGCGGCCTCGTTCGGGGGCATCGCGATCGGTGTGCTGCTTGCCGCGCTGGCGGTGCTCAGCTTCGTCTGCACCCGTGCGCTGGTCGAGACCAAGGACCTGGCGCTGTAGGACGACGTCCGTCGGGTCGGATGTCCTGTTCTCGGACAGTTGCCGGCAGCCGATCCGACGGACTATGTCGTGGATCACACCCATGCGAGTAGTTTCGATTGCACCCCGTCCGGCGGCCTCGGTGGCCGGACGTGAAGGAGGACCAGCAATGACCGGGACCGTGTCGGATGCCGCAGCAGTGGACGGGTCGGGCTCACCCACGCTGCCCAGTTACGCGTCGGGAGTGTGGGACGCCCCGATGCTGGGGGACACCATCGGCGACAACCTGGACCGGACCGTCGCCGCCCACGGCGACCGGGACGCGCTCGTCGACCACGCCGGCGGTCGCCGCTGGACGTACACGCAGTTCGCCGCCGACGTGGACGCCATTGCGGCGGGTCTGCTGGACCGCGGGGTCGCGAAGGGTGACCGGGTGGGGATCTGGGCGCCGAACTGCCCGGAATGGGCGATCGTGCAGTACGCGACGGCAAAGGTCGGCGCGATCCTGGTCACCATCAACCCCGCCTACCGGGCGCACGAACTGCGGTACGTCCTCGAACAGGCGGGCATCGTGATGCTGATCTCCGCGGCCCAGTTCCGAACCTCCGACTACGCGGCGATGATCGAGGAGGTGCGGCCGTCTTGCCCCGCCCTCGACTCGGTGATCCTGCTCGGCAGTCCCGACTGGCTGGCGCTGCTCGACGAGGGCCGGGCGTCGCACGCCGCCGACCCGTCCACACTGCGGACGGCCCAGGCCGGGTTGTCCGCGGACGATCCCATCAACATTCAGTACACCTCGGGGACAACGGGTTTCCCGAAGGGTGCGACACTCAGTCACCACAACATCCTGAACAATGGCTACTTCGTCGGCGAGCTCTGCCACTACACCGAACTGGACCGAGTGTGCATCCCGGTGCCGTTCTATCACTGCTTCGGGATGGTGATGGGCAACCTCGCCTGCACCAGTCACGGTGCGGCGATGGTGATCCCGGCGCCCGCCTTCGACCCGGCGGCGACGCTCGCCGCGGTGCAGGCCGAGCGTTGCACGTCGCTGTACGGGGTGCCGACGATGTTCATCGCGGAACTCGCCGACCCCGGCTTCGCCGACTACAACCTATCCAGCCTGCGCACCGGCATCATGGCGGGCTCGCCGTGCCCGGTCGAGGTGATGAAGCAGGTGATGGAACAGATGGGCATGACCGAGGTATCCATCTGCTACGGGATGACCGAGACCTCGCCGGTGTCGCTGCAGACCCGCGCCGACGACACCGTCGACCAGCGGGTGTCCACGGTCGGCCGGGTCGGACCGCACCTCGAGGTGAAGATCGTCGACCCGGCAACGGGATTGACGGCGGCCCGGGGTGAGCCCGGTGAGCTGTGCACCCGCGGGTACTCGGTGATGCTCGGGTACTGGAACGACCCGGAGAAGAGTGCCGAGGCGATTGACAGTGCCCGGTGGATGCACACGGGCGACGTCGGGGTGATGGACCCCGACGGGTACGTCGCGATCACCGGACGGATCAAGGACATGGTGATCCGCGGCGGTGAGAACATCTATCCCCGCGAGATCGAGGAGTTTCTCTACACCCACCCCGACGTCCTCGACGCGCAGGTGATCGGGGTCCCGGACACCAAGTACGGCGAGGAACTGATGGTGTGGGTGCGGATGCGGGACGGCGCAACCCCCCTCGACGCGGACACCCTGCGCGCCTACTGCACCGGGCAGCTCGCGCACTACAAGATTCCGCGGTACGTCCACGTCGTCGACGAATTCCCGATGACCGTCACCGGCAAGGTGCGCAAGATCGAGATGCGGGAAATGTCCGTCCGCCTGATCGGGCGGACGTAGGGGCCCGGCATGGGTGGCGTCGGTGGGTGCGGTGGTCCGGTGATTCGCCCGGAGATCGCCCTGTCGTGGAAGCGATCGGAACTCAGTGGTGTCGACCCGGCAGGAAGCTTCGACGCGCGTCCGTCCGGGGACGTCGACCCGGCGTCACGGCTGCTGCGGGCGGCGCGTCCCGTCCTCGACGAGATCGGGGTGCAGATCGCGGGCACCGAACTGTGCGTGCTGCTTGCCGACCCGGGCTGCCGGATCGTGGCCCGGGTCTTCGACAATCCCGCCGTCGAGCGCCAGCTGGAACTGCTGGGGGTGACCGTCGGGTCCCGATTCGGTGAGGATCATGCCGGCACCAACGCGCTCGGCACACCGCTGGAGGTGCGCCGCGGCGTCGTGGTCAACGGGCCGGAGCACTACCTGGAGCAGTTCAAGAACCTCAGCTGCTACGGGCACCCCATCATCCACCCGGTGACCAGGAGGGTCGAGGGCATTCTCGACCTGACGTGTATCGGGCCGCAGGTGAATTCGCTGTTCGCGCCGTTCCTGCAACGCGCGGCGGGCGACATCGAGCACCGGCTGCTCGAGGGGGCCCGCGCCTCGCAGCGCAGGCTGGTCGACGCCTTCCAACGGGTCTCGCCGCAGCGGCAGGTCGCGGTCGCCGCGGTCGCCGACGACCTGCTGCTGTCCAACCACGCGGCGCAGGAGATGCTCGACGCCGCCGACCACGCCGCCCTGCGGGGACTGGCGGCGGACCTGAGACCGGATCAGTCCCGCACGGCCCGTGTCGAACTCGTGTCGGGGGAGGCGGTGTCGGTGCGGGTGGAGCGGATCGCCGGAGCCGACGGCGGGACGCTGTTCCAGGTGGAGCCGGTGCACCGTGACACGATCCCGGTGCCACGGACCGCGACACCGACGGCGGGCGGTCGTATTCGCTCCGAGCTGGAGCGGGCCCGCAGACGCGACGTTCCGGTGGCGATCCTGGGTGAACCGGGGTCGGGCCGCACCTCCGCCGCCCGCGACGTGCTCGGCTCCGGGGATGCGCGGTGGTTCGACGCGTCGCGGATCGCGGTGCAGGGCGCCGAGTCCTGGATCGCTGGCCTCGCCCGGTGCCTGCAGGCATGCACACCGGTGGTGATCGAGCAGGTGCAGTTGCTGCCGGAGTCGGCGCACCCGCTGGTCGCGGACGCCCTCACCGGGACCGGGCCCCGGGTGGTCGTCACCGCCTGCCCCGACGCCGACCTGCCCCGCCCGGTGGCCGCCCTGATTGCCCGTTGTCCCGAACGGATCACACTGCCGCCGTTACGGAACCGCCGCGCCGAGGTGCCGGACATCGCCCGGTCGATGCTCGCCGGGATCGCGTCAGGGAGCCAGCTGACGGCCTCGGCGCTCGCCGCCCTCGGCGCGGCGCCGTGGCCGGGGAACCTCGCCGAGTTGAGGGTCGTGCTGACCGCGGCAGCGGACCGGATGCCGCGTTCCGGTGGCCGAATCACGTTGTCGGACCTGCCGGAGCAGTACCGGTCATCCGGCCGGGTATCCCGACTCGGTGGGCGCGAGCGCGCCGAGCGGCAGGCGATCGTCGACGCCCTCGCCGAGTGCAGCGGAAACAAGGTGCACGCGGCCGCCCAGCTCGGGATCAGCCGGAGCACCCTCTACACCCGGATGCGCGCCCTCGAGATCACCACCTGACGCGGGCGCCGACTGTCCGAAGCCCGGACAGTTGCGGGCCGTCCGGACAGGGAAATGTGGTTTGCGGCACATCGTTTCCGTCCGAACGGCCCGCACCGCGGGCAGCTCGACCCCCTCGCACCGAAGGAGCTCCGATGACCGCGATCGCCGACCACCCCCTCGCCGCCCGGGTACGGGACTTCCTCGCAGGCGGCCCGAAAAGGCTCCTGATCGGAGGAGAATGGATCGAGGCGGCCTCGGGCCGTACGTTCGCCACCAACGACCCGGCGACCGGGAATCCGCTCACCGAGGTCGCGCACGGGCAGGCCGAGGACGTCGACCGGGCGGTGCGGGCGGCCCGTCGGGCCTTCGATGAGGGCCCGTGGGCGTCCATGAAACCCAATGAGCGCGAACGGTTGATCTGGCGGGTGGGTGACATTCTCACCGAACGGGCCGAGGAGTTCGGGCAGCTCGAGGCCCTCGACAACGGCAAGTCCGCCGCGATCGCGACCGCCGTCGACATGGCATGGGCGGCCGACGTGTTCCGGTACTACGCCGGGTGGGCCACCAAGATCGAGGGCAGCACGGTCAACGTGTCGATGCCGTTCGCCCCCGACGCGCAGTTCCATGCGTACACCCTGCGGGAGCCGGTCGGGGTGTGTGGACTGATCGTGCCGTGGAACTTTCCGCTGCTGATGGCATCGTGGAAGTTGGCGCCCGCACTCGCCGCGGGCAACACGGTGATCCTCAAGCCTGCGGAGCAGACACCGCTGACGGCGCTGCTGCTCGGCGAGGTGTTCCAGGAGGCCGGGTTCCCGCCCGGTGTGGTGAACATCGTCAGCGGCTTCGGTGATGCGGGCGCGGCGCTGGCCGCGCACGACGATGTCGACAAGGTCGCGTTCACCGGGTCGACGGAGGTCGGCAAGAAGATCGTCGACGCGTCGAGAGGCAACCTGAAGAAGGTGACCCTCGAACTCGGTGGCAAGAGCCCGAACATCGTGTTTGCCGACGCGGACTTCGATGCGGCGGTGCAGGGTTCGCTGAACGCCTGGCTGTTCAACCACGGCCAGTGCTGCGTCGCAGGAACCCGACTGTTCGTGGAGGACACCATCTTCGAGGAGTTCACCCAGGCGGTCGCGGACGCGGCCAGTCGGGTGACGATCGGTCCCGGCCTCGACCCGACCACCCAACTCGGACCGCTGGTGTCGCAGGAACAGTTTGACAAGGTCACCGGCTACCTCGCGGCGGGCCTCGCGGACGGGGCCCGCGCGCTCACCGGCGGCAAGCGGTGGGGCGAGACCGGCTACTTCGTCGAACCCACCGTCTTCGTCGACGTCAAGCCCGAGTTCTCCATCGTCCGCGAGGAGATCTTCGGCCCCGTCGTCGCTGCGCTCCCGTTCAACGCCGAGGACGGGGTCGCGGCCGCGGCCAACGACTCGATCTACGGGCTCGCGGCGGGCATCTGGACCAGGGACATCTCCAGGGCACACCGCACCGCGCGGCAGATCAAGGCCGGCTCGGTGTGGATCAACCAGTACAACGGCTTCGACACCGCGATGCCGTTCGGCGGCTACAAGCAGTCCGGGTGGGGACGCGAACTCGGCGCCGCCGGACTCGACGCCTACACGACCACCAAGTCCGTCAACGTCGCACTGTGACAGTACGACCCGACCCTCCCGCCCCCGACCGGTTCGCTCGCAGAAGGAGAATCAGATGAAGACCACCGCAGCAGTCCTGCTCGAGGCGGGCAGGCCGTTCGAGATCATGGAACTCGATCTGGACGGTCCCGGCCCCGGTGAGGTGCTGATCAAGTACACCGCGGCGGGCCTGTGCCATTCGGACCTGCATCTCACCGACGGTGACCTGCCGCCGCGGTACCCGATCGTCGGCGGCCACGAGGGCTCCGGGATCGTCGAGGAGGTCGGTCCCGGCGTCACCAAGGTCAAGCCCGGCGATCACGTGGTGTGCAGCTTCATCCCGAACTGCGGTACCTGCCGCTACTGCTCGACCGGCCGCCAGAACCTGTGCGACATGGGCGCCACCATCCTCGAAGGGTCGATGCCGGACGGTTCGTTCCGATTCCACGGCAGGGGAATGGATTTCGGCGCCATGTGCATGCTCGGCACCTTCGCCGAGCGCGCCACCATCTCCCAGCATTCGGTGGTCAAGGTCGACGACTGGCTGCCGCTGGAGACGGCCGTCCTCGTCGGCTGCGGCGTCCCGTCCGGGTGGGGGACCGCGGTCAACGCCGGCAACCTGCGGGCCGGGGACACCGCCGTCGTCTACGGGGTCGGCGGTCTCGGCATCAACGCCATCCAGGGTGCGGTGAGCGCGGGGTGCAAGTACGTGGTCGCGGTGGATCCGGTACCGCTTAAGCGGGAGACCGCGCTGAAATTCGGTGCCACCCATGCCTTCCCGGACGCCGCCTCCGCCGCAGCGAAGGTGTCGGAGCTGACCTGGGGGCAGGGCGCGGACGCCGCCCTGATCCTGGTCGGCACGGTGGACGAGGAGGTCGTCGGCGCGGCGACCGCGGTGGTCGGCAAGGGCGGAACCGTCGTCATCACCGGCCTGGCGAACCCGGAGAAGCTGACCGTCCACGTGTCGGGCTGCGACCTGACCCTGAACCAGAAGACGATCAAGGGTTCGCTGTTCGGTTCGATGAATCCGCAGTACGACATCGTCAAGCTGCTGCGCCTCTACGACGCCGGGCAGTTGAAGCTCGACGAGCTCGTCACCACCAGGTACCGCCTCGAGGACGTCAACCAGGGCTACGAGGACCTGCGGAACGGCAAGAACATTCGCGGCGTGATCGTCCACGGTTCCTGACCCGGGCGGGCGGCGCCGCACGGCCGGTCATCGGTCGTGCGGCGCCGTGCGTGGGGCTGTTAGGTTGACGCCGTCAACCAGAATACCCATTCGGAGGTGCGATGACGTCGGCAGCGCGAACCAGTCCAATCGACCTGCTCGGCACGGACGTGGCCGCATGGAATGCGTATCGGTCCAGCGACGACGGAGCGGTCGACCTGGGCGATGCGGACCTCGCAGGCGCGATGCTGGCCGGCGCGAACCTGGCGGGGGTCGACCTCACCGGCGCGGACCTGTCGGGGGCCGTCCTCGTCGACGCCACCCTGGCGGGCGCGCGTCTCGTCTCCGCGGACCTCGTCGGTGCCGACCTGACGCGAGCCGATCTCAGCGGCGTGCGGGCGCACGACGCCAACCTCACCGGCGCGTACCTCACCCGGTCCCGACTCCGGGACGCCGACCTGACGATGGCGTATCTGACGTCGACCTACCTCGGGCACGCCGACCTGGCCGGTGCCGACCTGTCCGACGCCTATCTGACCGGCGCCTACCTCGGCGATGCCGACCTGACCGGCGTCATCCTGACCGGCGCCTACCTGGGGAAGGTCAACCTGACCGGGGCGGTCCTCGACGCGACCGACCTGACGGGTGCGGACCTGACCGACGCCGTCCTGCCGGACGGCACCACCGCGGACTGACGCGTCGTCGGCGCCGTTGCGCGGCAATGGGGTTCCGCTCGGCGTTGGACTGTGCCACCATCGAGGGGTTACAGACTTCTCGTCCCGCTCGGTGTCCGAGAGGAGAATCGCAATGTTCTGGAACATCGTCGGCACCATCGTCTTCGGTGCCGTGATCGGCGTGCTCGCCCGCCTGATCATCCCCGGTAAGCAGGCGATGGGGTGGATCATCACCGTGGTGCTCGGCATCGCAGGCGCTCTCATCGGATATTGGGTGTGGGACGGGTTGCTCGGCCAGGGCGACACCGGCGGCGTCGACTGGATCCGCTGGGTCATCAGCATCGCGGCAGCGGCCGTCCTCGCCCTCGGCTACCAGGCGATCGCTCGGGGAATGGACCATTCCGGTCCCGCCAGGCACGCGTAGTCCTTGGGGGGTGCCGCCCGGCGTCGCCCCGCGCCCGGTCAACGAGATCCTGGTGCTTCGCGCGGCGTTCGCGGCGCGGCTACCGGGGTGAGTACATGATGACGGCGACGCCGGCGAGGCAGATCAGCGCGCCGAGAAGGTCCCAGCGGTCGGGCCGGAATCCGTCGAGGGCCATCGCCCACACCAGCGATCCCGCGACGAACACGCCCCCGTACGCGGCGAGGATCCGGCCGAAGTTCGCGTCCGGTTGCAGTGTCGCGACGAACCCGTAGACGCCGAGGGCGAGCACCCCGAGACCGGCGACCAGCCAGCCACGGTGTTCCCGCACGCCCTGCCACACCAACCAGGCGCCGCCGATCTCAAACACGGCTGCGATGGCGAACAGGGCAATGGACTTGGCGACGGTCATGTCAGCACGGTATCGGGGGCGTGCTGCCTGGCCGCGACCTACGGTGGGGGTGTGTCCGCGTTCGGCGTCGACGATGGCGCGTGGAAACGTCCGCGCGCCTGGCGGGTCACGCGGTCAGACGCCGGGGGCGAGCGCCGCCGTCGTCATCCGGCGCAGCACGTCGCGGGTGTGGCTGGGGGTGGTCCGCGCCGCGCTGTGCGGCGTCGAGTTGATCAGGCCGAACGTCGCGTGCGCCTTGGTGCGGGCCTCCGTCTCGGTCAGCGCGGGGTCGGTCTCGCGCAGCACCTGAACCCACAGTTCGACGTACCGCCGCTGGAACTGTCGTACCTGCCGCCGCGCCGCGTCGGGCAGCGAGGCGAGGTCGCGGTCCTGCACCCGGATCAGGTCGGATTCGCCGAGCGCGAAGTCCAGGTGGAATTCGACCAGGCCCGCGAGCGCGGCGTCCGGGTCCCGCGCCCCCTCGACCACGTCGGTGCCGCCGTCGAACAGGCGCGCGCTGATGTCGACGAGCAGTTCGACCAGCAGGGCCTCCTTGTTCGGGAAGTGCCGGTACACGGCGGGACCGCTGATCCCGACCGCGGACCCGAGGTCCTCCAGGCGGACGCCCGCGTAGCCGCGTTCGGCGATCAGCCGTGCGGCCGCGTGCAGCAGTTGACGGCGGCGGTCGGCCTTGGCCTGGCTCCGCCGCGTCGGGGCGGACACGTCGTCCGTCACGCCGTCACCTCCTGTACTTCCCGGGGTATGGACAACTCAGTTAAGCACGGTTATCTTGAATTCGGTTATTGACCGTTAACCGAATTGACCGGACAGGTGGCGGAATGGGCTTCGACGGGGATCTGAACAGGGCCGAACACGAGCGGCTGGTGACGGAATTGCGTGAGCGCGTTGCCGCCGCCGCGCTCGGCGGCAGCGAGCGGTCCCGGCAACGGCACGTCGACCGGGGCAAGCTGCTCCCGCGGGACCGGGTGAACACCCTGCTCGATCCGGGCAGTCCGTTCCTCGAGTTCTCGCCCCTCGCGGCGAACGGCCTCTACGACGACGAATGCCCCGGCGCGGGCATGATCGCGGGCATCGGCCGGGTTGCGGGCCGGGAATGCGTGATCGTCGCCAATGACGCGACCGTCAAGGGCGGCACCTACTACCCGATGACGGTCAAGAAGCATCTCCGCGCGCAGGAGATTGCGCTGCAGAATCACCTGCCGTGCATCTACCTCGTCGATTCCGGTGGCGCGTTCCTGCCGAGGCAGGACGAGGTGTTCCCGGACCGCGAGCACTTCGGCCGCATCTTCTACAACCAGGCCACGATGAGCGCCAGGGGGATTGCGCAGATCGCCTCGGTGATGGGGTCGTGCACCGCGGGCGGTGCGTACGTGCCCGCGATGAGCGACGAGGCCGTCATCGTCCGCAACCAGGGCACCATCTTCCTCGGTGGCCCGCCGCTGGTGAAGGCCGCGACCGGGGAGGTCGTCACCGCGGAGGAGCTCGGCGGCGGGGACCTGCACTCGAAGGTCTCCGGGGTCACCGACCACCTCGCCGCCGACGACCAGGATGCGCTGCGCATCGTGCGCAACATCGTCGCCACGCTCGGCCCGCGCGGCCCGCGGCCATGGGAGGTCGCCGCGACCGTGGACCCGGACGCCGATCAGAACGAGCTCTACGACGTGGTCCCCACCGACCCGCGCACCCCGTACGACGTGCACGAGGTGATCGGCCGGATCGTGGACGGCGCCGCCGAGACCGACCACCGCGACGGCACCAGCTTCCAGGAGTTCAAGGCCGAATACGGCAAGACACTGGTCACCGGTTTCGCGCGGATCCACGGCCACCCGGTCGGCATCGTCGCCAACAACGGCGTCCTGTTCGCCGAATCCGCCATGAAGGGCGCGCATTTCATCGAGTTGTGCGACAAGCGGTCCATCCCGCTGGTGTTCCTGCAGAACATCGCCGGCTTCATGGTCGGCCGCGACTACGAGGCGGGCGGCATCGCCAAGCACGGCGCGAAGATGGTCACCGCCGTCGCCTGTGCGCGGGTACCGAAGCTGACCGTCGTGATCGGCGGCTCCTACGGCGCGGGCAACTACTCGATGTGTGGGCGGGCGTACTCGCCCCGGTTCCTGTGGATGTGGCCGAACGCGCGGATCTCGGTGATGGGCGGCGAGCAGGCGGCGTCGGTGCTCGGCACCGTCGGCTCCGGCAGCGACCCGGACGCGATTCGTGCCCAGTACGAGGCGCAGGGCAACCCCTACTACTCGACCGCCCGGCTGTGGGACGACGGCATCATCGACCCGGCCGACACCAGAACTGTTCTCGGACTGGCCCTGTCGGTGTGTGCGAACGCGCCGATCGAGCCCGTCTCCTACGGCGTCTTCCGGATGTGAGCGACATGACTGTGAGCGAAATGATGACGACGGCACCATCTTCCGACACCGCGGGCGCGTTCCGCACCGTCCTTGTCGCCAACCGCGGCGAGATCGCGGTCCGGGTGATCCGCACCCTGCGCGCGATGGGGATTCGCTCGGTCGCCGTCTACAGCGACGCCGACATCGACGCCAGGCACGTCCACGAGGCGGACACCGCGGTGCGGCTCGGCCCGGCGCAGGCCAGGGAGAGCTACCTCGACATCGGGAAGGTGGTCGACGCGGCGCTGCGGACCGGCGCGCAGGCCGTGCACCCGGGCTACGGATTTCTCTCCGAGAACGCGGCATTCGCGGCGGCACTGGAGCAGGCGGGCATCGCGTTCCTCGGACCGTCCGCGCACGCCATCGAGGTGATGGGCGACAAGATCACCGCCAAGAACGCGGTCGCCGCGTTCGATGTGCCCGTGGTTCCGGGCATCGCGAGGCCGGGCCTGACCGACTCCGAACTGATCGACGCCGCCGGCGAGGTCGGCTACCCGGTGCTGGTGAAACCGTCCGCGGGCGGCGGCGGCAAGGGCATGCGGCTGGTGGAGGATCCCGCGGACCTGCCCGCGGCGCTGGCCAGTGCGCGCCGGGAGGCGGCGTCCGCGTTCGGCGACGACACCCTATTCCTGGAACGATTCGTGCTGCGGCCAAGGCACATCGAGGTGCAGGTCCTCGCCGACACCCACGGGAACGTGATCCACCTCGGTGAACGCGAGTGCAGCCTGCAGCGCCGACACCAGAAGGTCATCGAGGAGGCGCCGTCACCGCTGCTGGACGCCGCGACCCGGGCCCGGATCGGCGCTGCGGCGTGCAACACGGCCCGCAGCGTCGACTACGCGGGCGTCGGCACCGTCGAGTTCATCGTCTCCGCGGACCGTCCGGACGAGTTCTTCTTCATGGAGATGAACACCCGGCTGCAGGTCGAGCACCCGGTCACCGAGATGGTCACCGGCGTCGACCTGGTCGAATGGCAGCTGCGGGTCGCGGCAGGGGAGAAGCTGACACTCGGCCAGGACGCCGTCACGATGACCGGGCACGCGATCGAGGCCCGCGTCTACGCCGAGGACCCGGCCCGCGGCTTCCTGCCGACCGGCGGCACCGTCGTCGACCTCGTCGAGCCGAGCGGCCCCGGGGTGCGGGTGGATTCCGGCCTGCGGGTCGGCACGGTGGTCGGCAGCGACTACGACCCGATGCTCTCGAAGGTGATCGTGCACGGCCCGGACCGTGCGACGGCGCTGCGCGGCCTCGACCGTGCCCTCGCGCGGACCGCGATCCTCGGTGTCGTCACCAACATCGACTTCGCCCGGTTCCTGCTCGCCGACCCCGACGTGCGCGCGGGCAACCTCGACACCGGACTGCTGGACCGGCGCCTCGGCGACTTCGTCGCACCCGAACCGAGCGACGACCAGATCGTCGCGGCAGGCGCGTACCGGTGGCTGCAACTGTGGCCGCGAACGCCCGCGGACCCGTGGGGCGTCCCCACCGGCTGGCGGGTCGGCGGCGCCGTCCCCACCAGCTTCCGGCTCGCCACGTCGACCCGCACGGAGCACGTGCGGATCACCGGCCGCCCGGAGGCGGCGACGGTGCAACTCGAGGACGGGGTCAGCCGGTCCCTGACCGCCTCGTCGGACGGCGGCGCGCTCCGCGTCGTGATCGACGGGCGCAGCGAGACGTACCGCGTCGCCGACGGTGACGGACACCTGTGGCTGGCCTCGTCGTCCGGGGTCGCGCTGGTCCGGGAGATCGCCGAGGAGAGCGTCCGCGGCGGTGACGCGCACGCCGGGGAGGCCGAGCTGACCAGCCCGATGCCCGGCGCCGTGATCGCCGTCGGCGCGAAGGACGGCGCCGTCGTCACCGCGGGCACCGCGCTCGTCGTCGTCGAGGCGATGAAGATGGAGCACACCCTCACCGCCCCCATCGACGGCACCGTCGAAATCCACGTCGCTGCAGGCGATCAGGTCAAGGTGGACCAGCTGCTCGCCCGCGTGATTCCCACCGACACAGACACCGAGAAGGGTGACCAGTCATGACCGACTACCTCTCCACCGGGTCGCTGCCCGACGAGTACGAGCAGCTCGCCAAGACCGTCCGCGACTTCGCGCAGACCGTCGTCGCGCCGGTCGCCGCCGAGCACGACGCCAACCACACCTTCCCGTACGAGGTGATCGACGGGATGGCGGACCTCGGCCTGTTCGGTCTGCCGTTCCCCGAGGAGTACGGCGGCCAGGGCGGCGACTACTTCGCGCTGTGCCTGGCGCTTGAGGAACTCGGCAAGGTCGACCAGTCGGTCGCCATCACCCTCGAGGCCGGGGTGTCGCTCGGCGCGATGCCGGTGTACCGGTTCGGCAACGACGCCCAGAAGCAGGAGTGGTTGCCGCAGTTGACGAGTGGCCGCAGCCTGGCCGCGTTCGGGTTGACCGAGCCCGGCGCAGGGAGCGACGCTGGCGGCACCCGCACCACCGCCCGCGAGGACGGCGACAGCTGGGTGATCAACGGCAACAAGCAGTTCATCACCAACTCCGGAACGGACATCACGACCCTGGTCACCGTCACCGCGGTCACCGGGGTGAAGGACAATGGCAAGAAGGAGATCTCGACGATCCTGGTGCCCGCCAACACGCCGGGGTTCACCGCCGAACCCGCCTACAACAAGGTCGGCTGGAACGCCTCCGACACCCACCCGCTGTCCTTCGACGACGTGCGGGTCCCGCGAGCGAACCTGCTCGGCGAACGCGGTCGCGGCTACGCCAACTTCCTGCGGATCCTCGACGAGGGCCGGATCGCGATCGCGGCGTTGTCCGTCGGCGCCGCGCAGGGCTGCGTCGACGAGTCGGTGAAGTACGCGAAGGAGCGGGAGGCGTTCGGGCACCCGATCGGGGCCAACCAGGCGATCGCGTTCAAGATCGCCCGGATGGAGGCCCGCGCACACACCGCCCGCACCGCCTACTACGACGCGGCCGCATTGATGCTGTCCGGCAAGCCGTTCAAGAAGCAGGCGTCGATCGCGAAGCTGGTCGCCAGCGAGGCCGCGATGGACAACGCCCGCGATGCGACGCAGATCTTCGGCGGCTACGGCTTCATGAACGAGTACACCGTCGCCCGGCACTACCGGGACAGCAAGATCCTCGAGATCGGCGAGGGCACCACCGAGGTGCAGCTGATGCTGATCGCGCGGGAGGCGGGGCTGTGAGCGGCGCGCAGCCGCGCCGGGTGGTCCAGCGCGGCCTGTGGTTCGAGGAGTTTGAGACCGGCGTCGTCTACGAGCACCGGCCCGGCCGGACCGTCACCGAGTCCGACAATGTCCTGTTCACCACGCTGACGATGAACACCCAGGCGCTGCACCTCGACGCCGCGTTCGCCGACGCGCTGCCGCCGTTCAACGCTCGGCTGGTGAACTCGATGTTCACCCTGTCCACCCTCGTTGGCCTGTCGGTGGCGCAGCTGACGCAGGGCACCATCGTCGGCAACCTCGGGTTCTCCGAGGTCGCGTTCCCGATGCCGCTGTTCCACGGCGA
This sequence comes from Rhodococcus sp. NPDC054953, assembly GCF_053609225.1. Classification (NCBI taxonomy): domain Bacteria; kingdom Bacillati; phylum Actinomycetota; class Actinomycetes; order Mycobacteriales; family Nocardiaceae; genus Rhodococcus; species Rhodococcus sp. NPDC054953. The sequence goes on from NZ_JBSGXD010000026.1 coordinate 61,750, forward strand.
CACGATGTACGCGGAGACCGTGATCGTCGACAAGCGGGCGTCGAGGAGCAGGCCCGGTGAGGGCATCGTGACCTTCGCGCACACCGCCCGAAACCAGCACGGCGACGTCGTCGCCACCGCGGTCCGCACCACGATGGTCCGGATGCGCCCGGAGGGGGAGCAATGACGGAGTGGAGCCCCCCGGGGCCCGCCTGGCTGTTCTGCCCGGCCGACCGGCCGGAGCGGTTCGCGAAGGCCGCCGCCGCGGCGGACGTGGTGATCCTCGACCTCGAGGACGGCGTCGCGCCCGGTGACCGGGAGGCGGCCAGGCGTGCCCTGATCGACACCCCGCTCGACCCGCGGCGGACCGTCGTCCGGATCAACGCGCACGGCACCGACGACCAGCGGCTCGACCTGGAGGCGCTGCTATCGACGAACTATCCGCGGGTGATGCTCCCCAAGTGCGAGTCCGCGGACCAGGTGCGGTCGCTGGCGCCGAGGCAGGTGATCGCGCTGATCGAGTCCCCGCTCGGCGTGCTGACCGTCGCCGAATCGGTGCAGGTCGCCAACGCGATCGGCGTGATGTGGGGCGCCGAGGACCTGGTCGCCGCGCTCGGCGGGAACTCCAGCCGCCGCGCCGACGGCACCTACCGGGACGTGGCACGGCACGCCAGGTCGGTGTCGCTGCTCGCCGCGAAGGCGCACGGCAGGCTCGCCCTCGATGCGGTGTACCTCGACATCGGTGATCTCACCGGCCTGCGGGCCGAGGCGGACGACGCCGTCGCGGTCGGGTTCGACGCCAAGGTGTCGATCCACCCGAGCCAGGTCCCGGTGGTGCGGGAGGCGTATGCGCCGACACGGGATGACCTCGACTGGGCGCGCAGGCTGCTCGCCGCTGCGGGTGCGGAGCGCGGCGTGTTCACCTTCGAGGGCAAGATGGTGGACGCCCCGGTGTTCCGGCACGCCGAGCGGATCGTGCGTCGGGCGGGTGATCAGGAGGTCGAGTGACGATGACGGGACCACACGCAGCGGGGGACCACTCGACGGGGCCGCAGTGGGTTCCGTCGGACGAGGACGTCGAGGGGGCACGCGTCACCGACTTCGCCTCGTGGGCGGAGGGACGATGGGGTGTCCGGTTGCCCGACTACCCGACCCTGTGGCGGTGGTCCGTCGACGACCTCGACGACTTCTGGCTCTCGGTGTGGGAGTACTTCGAGGTCCAGTCGCCGACGCAGCCCGGCCCGGCCCTCGTCGATGACACGATGCCCGGCGCCCGCTGGTTCCCGGACGTGCGGCTGAACTACACCCGGCAGGCGTTGCGGCACGAGACGCGGCGCAGGCCGGCGATCCGCTACTCCGGGGAGGGTGTCGCCGACACCTCGGTGTCCTGGGCGGAACTGCGGCGGCAGGTCGGTGCGCTGGCGGCCACGTTGAAGGCACACGGCGTCGGCCAGGGGGATCGGGTCGTCGGGTATCTGCCCAACATTCCGGAAGCGGTGATCGCGTTCCTCGCGACCGCGAGCCTGGGCGCGGTGTGGGCGGCGTGCGGTCAGGACTACTCCGCACCCGCCGCCCTGGCCCGGCTCGGGCAGCTGGACCCGGTCGCGTTGATCGTCGCGGACGGGTACCGGTTCGGCGGCACGGTGCACCGACGCGACGCCGAGGTCGCGGACCTCCGCGCCGGACTGCCGACGCTGCGCCTGACGGTCCGCACCCCGCACCTCGGCGGCGCGGCCGACGACGAGTCGGCGGAGCCCGCGGGCCCGCCGCCGCCGCCGCCGGGGGCCGTGCTGTGCTGGGCCGAGGCGACCGCCGGGGCGGCGCCGCTGGATCCGGTCGACGTCCCATTCGACCATCCGCTGTGGGTGGTGTTCTCCAGCGGCACCACCGGGCTGCCGAAGGGCATCGTGCACGGTCACGGTGGTGTGGTGCTCGAGCATCTGAAGTCATTGGCGCTGCAGAACGACATCGGCGCCGCCGACACCCTGTTCTGGTACACCAGCCCCAGCTGGATGATGTGGAACTTCCAGGTCGCGGCGCTGCTGGTCGGTGCGACCATCGTCTGTTACGACGGCAGCCCGTCGTACCCGGCGCCGGACGCGTTGTGGGAGTTGGCGTCCCGCACTCGTGCGACGATGCTCGGCACCAGTCCCGGCTATCTGCTCGGGTGCGCGAAGGCCGGTGTGGTGCCCCGGGACGCGCACGACCTGTCCGCGTTGCGGTCGGTGGGGATCACCGGCTCCGCGCTGCCGCCGTCGTCGTCGATGTGGCTGTCCGAGAACGTCGGCGAGACGGTGCCGGTGTTCTCGATCAGTGGTGGAACCGATGTGGTGACGGCGTTCGCCGGTGGCGTCCGGACGGTGCCGGTGTGGCCGGGTGAGCTGTCGGTGCCGTACCTCGGGGTCGCCCTCGACGCGTTCGACGAGAATGGGGGGTCGGTGCGGGGCGCGGTCGGGGAGCTGGTGGTGACCCGCCCGATGCCGTCGATGCCGGTGTCGTTCTGGAACGACGCCGACGGTGCGCGCTACCGGGACGCCTACTTCGCCGACTATCCGGGGGTGTGGCGGCACGGGGACTGGATCACGATCACCGACCGGGGCAGTGTCGTGGTACACGGACGTTCGGATTCCACATTGAACCGCAACGGTATTCGAATGGGCAGCGCCGACATCTATCAGGCCGTCGAGGGGCTGCCCGAGGTGGCGGAGGCGCTCGTACTCGGCGTCGAGGAGGCCGACGGCGGATACTGGATGCCGCTGTTCGTCGTCCTCGCCGAGGGGGTGGAACTCGACGATGCGGTCCGCGAGCGGATCCGCGGCGCGGTGCGGGACCAGGTGTCGCCGCGGCACGTCCCCGACGAGGTCCTCGCCGCGCCCGGCATCCCGCACACCCGCACCGGGAAGAAGCTCGAGGTGCCGCTCAAGCGGATCCTGCAGGGCGGGGATCCGTCCCGGATCGTCGATCGCAGCGCCGTCGACGCACCCGACCTGATCGACTGGTACGCCGCCCGGCAGCGGTGACGCGACCGGTCGGGAAGGATCGGCCCCGGTAGGCGGGGTCGATCCTTCCCGATCAGGTGGTCCGGCCGAGCGCGCGGATCAGCGCGGCGTTGAGGGTGTCCGCGGGGGTCATCGGCAGGGTGTGGTGGGTGGCGCCGTCCAGGACCGTGACGTGGGCCCGCGGCATGGCCGTCGAGATCGTGGTCGCAAGTCGGCCGCTGCGGTGTGCCTTGCTGTCGGCCGCGAGGATCACGGTTGTGTCCACTGGGGACTCGGCGAGCGCGGCGCGGCGGGGCCGTTTCGGGACGATGGTCCTCGATGTCGGAAAGTGCTCGGCGCCGAGGGCGAGGAGGGTGAGCCAATCGTCGTCGATCGGCGCCGCGTCGGTCTCCCAGCGGATGAAGGCGCGTTCCCGGGTCTCGGTGGGGCGCAGCAGGATCGGTGCGGCGCGGGCGAGGTACCGGAAGCGGAATCCCGCGAAACACGACGTGGGGTCGAGCAGAACGAGGGTCGAGACCCGGTCCGGGCGGTGGAGCGCGAAGGCGAGTGCGATCATCGCGCCGTACGAATGCCCGACGAGGCGGAATGTGTCGAGGCCAAGTCCGGTGGTGACGGCGTGCAACCAGGACAGTAGGTCGTCGGCGGTGCGCATCGGGTCGCCGTGCGCGGTGCTGCATCCCGCGTCGCCGAGCAGGTCGAGCGCGTGGATCCGGTGGTTCTCGGCGAGAGCGGCCACGTTCGCGAACCACACCGTGGAGGTCGCGCCCGCACCGGGCAGCAACACGACGGGTGGGGCATCCGCGCGGCCACAGGAGTGCACCCGGGTGGTGCCGAACCGGGACTCCACGTCGGTGCTGGTCACCTCGACGGGCCACTTTCCGAGTACGCGGTCGTAGGCGCGCCGGAAGGCGGCGCCCTCGACGCTGGCGGTGAAGTCGGCGAACGTGCGCACGGCCACTCCTTAGATAGCTCGATGAATCGAGATACTTTGGTTGTCGAGATAGTAGGGTGTCGGCATCGAGTTGTCGACACCTGGAGTTGCGGATGGACACTGGCAGCAAGGCCGACGAGAACCCGGTGCGCGGTGAGGACCCGCTCGGCACCGTCCACCGACTGCGCGCGTTGATGGTCGAACTACACCTGATCGGTGCCGAGTTCGCGCGGGTGAACGGGTTGCACGCCACCGACGTCCGCGCCCTGATCTGCCTGCTCGATGCCCGCCGTGCCGGGCGGGCCGCGACCCCGACGTGGCTGCGCGAACAGCTGCACCTCAATTCGGCGTCGGTGACCGCACTGGTTGATCGGATGGGGCGGGCGGGGCTCGTGCGGAGGACCAGGGACGAGCGGGACCGGCGACGGGTCCGCGTCGACGTCACCCCGCATGCCGTGGAACTCGGCTGGTCGTTCTTCGGTCCGGTGATCGCCAACGCGACGGCCGTGATCGGTGGGTACAGCGTCGAGGACCGCGCGGTCGTCGACCGATTCCTTGCCGACATGACCCGAGCGGTCGAGGCACAGGCGGGCGGCGAGGAAGGCGGATAGCGTACGGCGCGGTACGGAGGTGGCAAGGCCGCACCGCGGGGTTCGCGGCGGGCGCGCCGGTGGCGTCGTCGCTACGATCGGTGGCATGGCCCTTCTGTATGACGCAGAGTTGTCTCCCACCAAGATCGACCTGATCCGAAACTGGCTGCCGCGCGCGCACTTCGGTGTCGGTGCCGCGCCCGCCTTGGAGCGGGTTGGTGCATTCCGGTTTGACGATCCGGCGGGTGAAGTCGGTGTGGAGACGCACCTGGTGCGCGGCGCCGACGACGTCATCCATCAGGTACCGATGACCTATCGTTCGACGCCGCTGGTCGGCGCGCGGCTGATCGGGGAGATGGATCATTCGGTGCTCGGGCGCCGCTACGTCTATGACGCGACAACCGACCCTGTCTACGTGCAGCAACTGCTCGTCGTTGTCTACGGCGGTGGCCGCGAGGCCGAGCAGTACATCCACGTCGATGATGCTGAGCCGAGAAGGATCGCCAGCACGGTTCGTGTCCGGGGCAGCGGGGCCGGCGGAGCCGAGGCTCCCGCCGTCACGCGGGTCAGCGTCGCGGATCACGGTGGTAGCACCATCATCGGCGCGGGCAGGATCGAAGTCGTTGTGCACCATCAACCGGTGGATGCGGATCCGGACGGACCCACGCTGGTCGGCGAGTGGGACGGTGGTCGAGGTGTGCTGGCGTCGGTAAGGCAGTTGGACGCCTCCACACCGTGGTAGCGCACCGAAACGGACTTCCCCTGGTGCCGCACGCGCCGACCTGCGCTGGTGCGGCGTTCGGACGGGCAGCCGCCCAGGCCGCGACCTATCCGGTCGTGGCCTCGGCGGCTCCGTGGTTCTATTGTGTTTCAGGGTGTTTCAGGTGCTGAACAGCAACTGTCTTCGATTGTGTGCCGGGATGGGTTTCCGGTCGGGGTCGATCCAGTGTGGGGGTGTGAACCACGGATGGCCATCGTCTCCGATGTACACAGTCCATTTGCCTTTGTGGATATATCGGTGGTGAAAGCGGCAGAGCAGCACCAGGTTCGACAGTTTCGTTTCGCCTCCGTTGGCCCAGTGATGAATATGGTGGGCGTCGGTCCAGGCGGTGGGTCGGCCGCATCCTGGGTAGGCGCAGCCGCAGTCGCGGGCGTCGAGGGCGCGGCGGAGTCGGCGGGGGATG
>NZ_JBSGXD010000027.1:0-64655 GCF_053609225.1 Rhodococcus sp. NPDC054953
GAATGAGGGCTTCTTGGGCCAGCGCCGATGTTCGGGGGGTTTGGAGCGGGCCGCCGGGCAGGGAGGTTCGTCGATGTGGCACCGTCACCGTCTACGCCGAGCATCGATCGTCGCCGGAGCTGGCGCTGCGCTGCTCCTGGTGGCACACCCCGCGGCCGCCGCACCGACCGACACGGTCTTCGCCATTCCCGGTTCCGGTTTCGGCGTCGGTGTGACCGGACTCCCGAGCGCGGGCACCTACTACCTGACTGCCACTACCGACACGGACGCTCCGGGAGTGACCCGATTTGGGCCGTACACCGATGTCTTCGTCCATTGGTGGAACATCTCCACCGGTGCAGCGGGCGTCGCATACCTCCGTGACGGCGCAGAGGTCGAGACCGGTTCCGGGACGGTGGTCGCCCTGGCCACCCTGCCCGATGGATATGGGCTACTCGCGAGCACGCCCGGCGCCGGCGCCTGGACGGTCCCCTGACCGCGCCAACACCGTCACCTAGCGCCGCGAGTCACAGCTCGTCAGCTGCTGCGGTCGGTCGGACCTGGTCCGCGAACCGGCACGCGACCAGGACGAACACCAGGGGGACGCAGAGGGTCAACGTCAGCGGGATCGCCTCGGTGAGCCAGCCGAGCAGCGCCGGCCCGGCCAGCAGGCCCAGGTAGCCCATGCCGACGACCCGCGACATGTTCACCCCCGGCGCCCCCGCGTGCAGATTGCCCGCCGCGGTGAAGATCTGCGGAATGCACCCCGACAGGCCGAGGCCGAACACCGCCCAGCCGGCCAGCGTCAGCCACACCCAACCCGAGCCGATCACCGCCGTCAGCCCGACCGCCGCGATCAGGGTGCCGTACCGGACCACGGCGACCGGGCCGAGGGCGGCGGCAACCCGATCCGCGGTGAGCCTGCCGACGGTCATCATTACCGCGAACGCGCCGAACGCGAGCGCCGCGGTCGCGTCCGACGTGCCGAGATGCTCCTTCACCTGCAGGGTGCTCCAGTCGTTGGCCGCCCCCTCGGCGAGGAACAGCGCGAACGCGATGGTGCCGAGGGCGAGGACGCGCCGGGTCGCGGCCCGGGTCGGCGGCCGCCGCCCGGTGCCGGTCTCCGGAGCTTCGGGCGGGTGCGGTTCGTGGGGGAGCAGCGCGGGCAGGCAGCCGAGGATCGTCGCGGCGCCGAGCGCCCCGGCACCGGCCAGCGCGGTCGGCGGGGCCAGGCCCGCGGCAAGGGTCGCGGCGCCCAGCACCGACCCGACCACCCCACCGAGCGAGAACAACGCGTGGAACGCCGACATGATCGGCCTGCCGTAGGCCCGTTCGACGTGCACGGCCTGCGAGTTCATCGACACGTCCAGCGCGCCGTTGCCGAGCCCGAACACGGCCAACGCCACCGCAAGGCCCGTCGCGTCCGACGCCAGCCCCGGCCCGATCGCGCCGACGGACAGCAGCAGTCCGGCCGCGCCGATCATCCGGCGGCTGCCCCACCGGTCGGCGAGCGGTCCCGCGATCTGCATGCCGACCAGCGCGCCCCCGGCCAGCACCAGCAGCAGCCAGCCCAGCGTCGCGTGGCTGACGCCGGTGCGGTCGGAGATCGGCGGGATGTGCACGACCCAGGCGGCGAGCAGGAAGCCGTTGACGGCGAACACGCCGAACACGGCGGCGCGGGCGGAACGGAGCCGGGCGGGGTCGAGCGTCGCGAGGGTCATCGGCACCCATTGTGGCTGGCCGCGGCGATCACCGGATCGGAGAACGGTGCTCACGCGTCGGTGCCGTCCCGGTCCCGACCGGGTCGACCCGCAGCTGCGCGTTGCTGCCTGCCCCCTACCGCTATCGACGTAGAGTCGGGTTTGTGAGTAGCGCTGATCGGATCGTGACGGATCTCCGTGCCTGGATCGCGTCCGCCGCGCCCGGCGCGCAGCTGCCGTCCAGTCGGGAGCTGGCCGGCCGGTACGGCGCCAGCCCGGTGACGGTGCAGAAGGCGATGCGGACCCTGATCGGGCTGGGGCTGGTCGAGAGCCGCCCCGGGGCGGGCAGCTTCGTCCTGGGGCACCGCACGCCGCGGGCCCTGGATTTCGGCTGGCAGACCAGCGCCCTGCGTTCGGCCGCGGCGAGCGTGCCCAGCCTCGCCGCGCCGCTGCGCGAGCCGGCGATCGACGCGATCGAGCTGCATTCGGGCTATCCGGCTCGCGAGCTCCTTCCGGAGCGGATCGTCCGATCGGCGCTCGCGCGCGCGGCCCGGGGGGAGACGGCGGTGACGCGGTCGCCCGCGCAGGGCCTGCCCGAACTGCAGGCCTGGTTCGCCAGCGAGTTGGCGTCCCGGACCCCGGCCGGGGTGACGGCGGTTGCGCCCCGCGACGTGCTCGTGGTTCCCGGCACCCAGAGCGGGCTGACCTCGGTGTTCCGGTCGGTCGCCGGGCCCGGACTGCCGGTGCTGATGGAGTCCCCGACCTACTGGGGGGCGATCCTCGCCGCGGCGCAGGCCGGGGTCCAGATCGTCCCGGTCGCTGGCGATGCCGACGGTCCGGACCCCGACGACGTCGCCCGCGCGTTCGCCGAGACCGGCGCTCGCCTGTTCTACGCGCAGCCGACCTTCGCCAATCCGACGGGCGCGCAGTGGTCGTCGACCAGGCGCGAACGGGTGCTGGCGGTGGTGCGCGAGCACGGCGCGTTCCTGGTCGAGGACGACTGGGCGTGTGACTTCGCGATCGACGGGGAGACCGTGCCGATGGCCGCCTACGACGACACCGGCCACGTCGTCTACATCCGGTCCCTGACCAAGAGCGTCTCCCCGGCGGTGCGGGTCGGCGCGGTAATCGCGCGCGGGCCGGTCCGGGAGCGGATGGTGGCGGACCGGGGCGCCGAGTCGATGTACGTCAGCGGTGTCCTGCAGTCCGCGGCGCTGGAAGTCGTGCTGGCGCCCGCCTGGCGAACGCACCTGCGGAGCCTGCGGGGGCAGCTGCGCGAGCGGCGCGACCTCCTTGCCCGAAGCGTGGCCGAGCACCTGCCGCAGGCGACCCTGGACCGCCTGCCGCGCGGCGGGCTGAACCTGTGGCTGCGGCTGCCCGACGAGGTCGACGCGGAGCGCCTGGTGCGGGACTGCGAGCAGGACGGCGTGCTCATCGCGGCGGGCGCCGAGTGGTTTCCCGCGGATCCGTCGGGTCCGTTCGTCCGGCTGAACTTCGCCGGTCCGGATCCGTCGCGGTTCCCGGACGCGGCCCGGATCATCGGGCGCGCGGTGGGGACGCAGCTGCGCTGACCGGACGCGGGCGCGGCGCCAGCAGGCAACCGCGGTGCTATCGTCAAACATGAATGACCTAAGTAGCGCTATCGGTCGGGCGCGAGCACTGGTATCGAGTGGTTCCGGGCTTGGCTGGGGCCTGCTCGGGGTGACGGCGTTCTCCTTCACGGTGCCGCTGACCCGGGTCGCCGTCGACAGCGGTCACCTGTCGCCGATGTTCGTCGGCGCGGGCCGCGCGGTGATCGCCGCGACGCTGGCGGCCCTGGCGCTGTGGTTCACGCGGCAGCGGTGGCCCAGCGGGAGGCAGTGGCTGCAGGTGGGTGTGGTGGCGGGCGGCACGGTCGTCGGGTTCCCGCTGCTGACCTCCTATGCGCTCACCGAGGTACCGGCCAGCCACGGCGCGGTCGTGATCGCGCTGCTGCCCGCGGCGACGGCGGTGGTTGCCGTGGTGCGGACCCGCGAACGGCCCGGCCGCGGCTTCTGGCTTGCCGCCGCGGCCGGCGCGGTCGCGGCCGTCGGCTTCGCCGCGGCGCAGGGCGGCGGCCGCACCGGACTCCGCTGGCCGGACCTGCTGCTGTTCGCCGCGGTGATCGTCTGCGCGATCGGCTACGCGGAGGGCGGCGTGCTCGCCCGCACCCTCGGCTCGTGGCAGACGATCTCCTGGGCGCTGGTGCTCGCCTCGCCGCTGATGGTCGTCCTCGCGGGTGTCGCCGTCGCCGAGCAGCCGCAGGCCGGCACCCCGATCGAGTGGGCGGCGTTCGCCTACCTCGCGGCCGTCAGCGCGTTTCTCGGCTTCTTCGCCTGGTATCGAGGGCTCGCGATCGGGCCGATGGCCCAGGTCAGCCAGGTGCAGCTGGCCCAGCCGGTGATGAGCATCTGCTGGGCGGGGCTCCTACTCGGCGAGCAGGTCACCGGGGGCACCGTCCTCGGCGGCCTCGCCGTCATCGCCTGCGCCCTCCTCGCGGTGCGTACCCGCGGCGCGCGCACCCCCGCCCACGTCCCGCGCGCCCGGGCGTCCGCACCCAAGGAGATGTCCCGATGATCGGGCTAGGGCATGTCTCCCAATCCCCATTTCGGCGCCCCTGGCGTCCAATCGCCGCCCGGCGGCGTTGTCGTCGGGCGGCGATACAACAGCGGTATCGGCTTCTCCTCCGCCTACCCGGACGACGATTGTCCGGCCAGGTGCATCCGAGAGGGATTAGGAGACACGCACTAGGCGCGGGCGAGGAGGGTCAGGGGATCGGTGAGGAGGGCGGCCACGTCGGCGAGGAACCGGGACCCCTGCGCCCCGTCGACGACGCGGTGGTCGATCGACAACCCGAGCGTCGTCACCCACCGGGGGACCACATCGTCGTCGACCACCCACGGCCTGCGTGCGATCGCGCCGAGGCACAGGATCGCCGCCTCTCCGGGCGTCAGGATCGGGGTGCCCGCGTCGACGCCGAACACGCCGACGTTGGTGATCGTGATCGTGCCGCCGGTCAGGTCGGCGGGCGTCGCGGTGCCCGCGCGGGCGACGGCAACCCGGTCGTCGATCGCGCGGGTCAACTCGACCAGACTCATCGCCTGCGCATCGCGGACCGTCGGAACCAGCAGACCCCGCTCGGTGTCCGTCGCGATCCCGAGGTGCACCCGGCTGTCGACGACGATCTCCTGCCGCTCCTCGTCCCAACTCGAGTTCAGGTCCGGGTGGGTGCGCAGCGACACCAGCATCGCCCTCGCCACCAGCGGGAGCGGGGTCGGGGTGAGGTCGGCAAACTGCGGCAGCACGCGGAGCCGATCCAGCAGCTGCACCGTCGCGGTCACGTCGCACGTCGCGAACACCGTCACGTGCGGCGCGGTGAACGCGCTGCGCACCATCGCGGCGGCGGTCCGCTTCCGGATGCCGCGGATCGGCACCCGCGTCTGCGTCCCCGGTGCCTGGTTCCCTAATGTCACATCGGGGGTCGTGACGTGAGCCGATGTGACATTAGGGAACCTCGGGGTGGGCGCGCGGCGGGCCCGCCGCCTGCTCGGCGCGGGCGCGCTGGGGCCGTACCCGACGAGGACCGAATCACGCTGGGCCGCGGCGGCATCGGTGGTGGTTGCCGGGTCGTGGCCGATCGTCTCGATCCGGATCAGCGGGGCCCCCACCGGAACGGTGTCCCCTGGCGCCGCGAGCAGCGCGCGGACGGTGCCCGCAAACGGGGAGGGCAGCTCGACGGCCGCCTTCGCGGTCTCCACCTCGGCGAGCACCTGATTCAGTGCAACGGTGTCCCCGACGGACACCGACCAGGACAGCAGGTCCGCCTCGGTCAGGCCCTCCCCGAGGTCGGGCAGTCGGAACTCGTTCTCGGTCACGGCGGCACCTCACGCGGCGAGGACGCGGTCGACGGCGTCGAGAATGCGGTCGGGGTCGGGCAGGAAATGCGTCTCCAGGCGCGCGGGCGGGTACGGCGTCGCGAACCCGCCGACCCGCAGGACCGGCGACTCCAGCCGGTGGAAGCAGCGTTCGCTGATCCGCGCGGCGATCTCGGCGCCGAGACCGGCGAACACCGGGGCCTCGTGCACGACCACCAGTCGCCCGGTGCGCCGGACCGACGCCTCGACGGTGTCGAAGTCGATCGGCGACAGCGAGCGCAGGTCGACCACCTCCAGCGAATTCCCTTCCCGCTCGGCCACATCCGCGGCGGCGATGGCGGTCGCGACCATCGGCCCGTACGCGACGAGGGTGGCGTCGGTGCCCGATCGGGCGACCCGCGCCCGATACAGGTCGGTGGCCGCCGCCGCGTCGGGGTCCACCTCGCCGCGATCCCAGTACCGGCGTTTCGGTTCGAAGAACACCACCGGGTCGTCGTCGGCGACGGCCTGCTGGATCATCGTGAACGCATCGGCCGGGGTGGCGGGGCTGACGACGCGCAGGCCCGCGGTGTGTGCGAAGTACACCTCCGGTGACTCCGAATGATGTTCCACCGCACCGATACCGCCGCCGAACGGGATCCGGATCGTGAGCGGTGCCCGGACCAGGCCCTCGGTGCGGTAGTGGATCTTCGCGACCTGCGAGACGATCTGGTCGAAGGCGGGGTACACGAACCCGTCGAACTGGATCTCGCACACCGGCCGGTAGCCGCGCAGGGCGAGACCGAATGCGGTGCCGATGATGCCGGACTCGGCGAGCGGGGTGTCGATGACGCGGGCGTCACCGAAGTCCTTCTGCAGGGTGTCGGTGACGCGGAAGACGCCGCCGAGCGCGCCGATGTCCTCGCCGAGCAGCACCACCTTCGGGTCGTGTTCGAGGGCCCGCCGCAGACCGGCGTTGATCGCGCCTGCCAGGGTCATCGTGGCGGTCATGACGGCACCTCCTCCAGCGTCCGCAGGTAGTCGGCGTACCGGCCGCGTTCCTCCTCGAGCAGGGGATGGGGGCCGGTGTAGACGTGGTCGAACAGGGTCATCGGGTCGGGGTCGGCCAGCGCGAGTGCACCGGCCCGGAAGGCCGCGGCCACCTCGTCCGCCTTCGCCCGGACCCGGGTGTCGAGCGCGTCGTCCCAGGCGTCCTCGCGGTCGAGGAGTCGGCGGACGCGGTCGATCGGGTCGCGGGCCTGCCAGGGGGCGAGGTCGGCCGCGCCGCGGTAGCGGGTCGGGTCGTCGGAGGTGGTGTGCGGGCCGAGCCGGCACGTCAACGCCTCGACGAAGCTCGGGCCGCTGCCCTCCCTGGCCCGTGCCGCGGCGGTTCGGGTGACGGCCAGCACCGCGAGCACGTCGTTGCCGTCCACCCGGACCGACGGAATGCCGTACCCGGTTGCCCGCTGCGCCAGCGGGACCGGGCTCTGCAGGGTCACCGGTTCGCTGATCGCCCACTGGTTGTTCTGGCAGAAGAACACCACCCCGGCGTGGTAGGACGACGCAAACCCGAGCGCCTCCGCCAGGTCGCCCTGGCTGGTGGCGCCGTCCCCGAAGTAGGCGACGGTCGCGATCTCGGCGCCGTCGAGGTGCGCCCCGATCGCGTAGCCGGTGGCGTGCAGCCCCTGCGCGCCGACGACGATCGCCGGGTTCGTCAGCGCCAACTCGTTCGGATCCCAACAGGACAGCGCGACCCCGCGCCACAGCCGCGGCCACTGGGCCGGGTCGACGCCGCGGCAGTAGGCCACCCCGTGCTCGCGGTAGCTGGTGAACACATAGTCGTCGGCGGCGAGCGCGTGCGCGGACCCGACCTGCGCGGCCTCCTGTCCGAGGCACGGCGCCCAGATCCCCAGCTGCCCCTGACGCTGCAGCGCGGTGGCCTCGGTATCGACGCGCCGCACCACCACCATGTCCTCGTACAGTGCGCGCAGCCGTTGCGCGTCGACGTCGGCGACGACGTCCGCGTACCGGGCGCCGTGCACCCGCCTGCCGTCCGGTTGGACGAGCTGGACCGGGTAATCCCTGTCGGTCACCGGGACCTCCTCGTGCCAGCGCCGAAGAGGTCCTCGTGAGACCACGTCCGGCGCGCTGAGCCCTCACCTCCCAGCATCCCCCTTTGCCCGCCGGACGCAACCAGGTCAGCGGCGGCGCAGCCCGAGGCGCAGGTTCGCGGGCTTGAGGGTGAACTCCTCGGCGACCTGGAGCCGGTATCCGGGGTCGGGTTCGAGGCCGAAGCGGTGCAGGATCATCGCCAGCGTGAGCACCGTCTCGTGCAGCGCCAGCTGCCGTCCGATGCACTGCCGCAGGCCGGTCCCGAACGGCTTGTAGACGCCGGGCGGGCGGGTGCGGGCCCGTTCGGGGAGGAAGCGGTCCGGGTCGAACGCGAGGGGGTCGCCGCCCCACAGCGGGTCGCGGTGCACCGCAAGGGTCAGGGCGACCATCGGCTGCCCGGCCCGGACCAGGTAGCGGCCGCCGAGCAGGGTGTCGTGCAGCGGTTCGCGGAGGAACCCCGGCCCGATCGGCCACAGCCGCAGCGTCTCGTCGACGACGCGACGCAGGTAGCGGAGCTTGTGGACGTCGGCGAAGGCCGGGTCCGGTTCGGTGCCCGCGGGCCACAGCGCCTCGATCTCGGTGCGGACCCGGTCGGCGACGTCGGGGTGGGTGGCCAGCAGGTGCAGCGCGAACGACATCGTGCCGGAGGTGGTCTCGTGCCCGGCGGCGAGGAACGTGAAGACCTGGTTGCGAATGTTCTCGTCGTCGAGGTACTCGCCGGTCTCCGGGTCGGCGGTGGTCAGCATCAGGGCCAGCAGGTCGTCGTCGGGTGCGGCGTCCGGGTGCGCCCGCCGGTCCCGGATGACGTCGTCGACGACCTCCTGGGTGTACGCCACGTCGGCATCGACCCGCGCGATCGCGCGGTGGTGGACGAGCTGGTCGAGCCAGCGCACCGGGATCCGGTACCCGGCCCGCCCCATGTAGGCGAACACCCGCAGCGTCGCGGCGGCGTACGGGTCCGGCTCGGCGGAGTCGAAGCAGTGGAAGTCGCGACCGAACCCGATCCGGCCGATCGTCTGCAGCGTCAGCTTGCTGGTGTCGGTGTGCACGTCCACCGGCCCGGACCGGGACACCCTGTCCCAGTGGGTGATCAGGCCGCGGCTGGTCTCGACCATGGTGTCGTGGTAGTTCTTCATCGCCGACAGTGAGAATGCGGGCTGCAGGATGTTGTGCGCGCGCGACCAGTTCGGCTCGGTGGTGTACGCGGAGAACAGGGCGTCGCCGGTGATCTCGCGGGCGAAGGCGGTGCTGAACGCGATCCGTTTGCCGAACCGCGCGTCGTCGCACAGGTCCGCGTACAGGTCGGGACCGGACACCACGGTGAGATGCTCGCGGAACACCTGGACGTCGAAGATCGGCCCCAGCGTCGCGGCCTGCTCGGCCATGTGCTGGACGGGGCGGTGCGGGTCGGCCGTCAGCATGTCGCCGAGCAGCGGCAGCCGTCGCGGCGGGTGCGGAAGGGTGGTGGTCATCGGGATGCCCTCGCTTCCATCCCCCCGAGGGTGGAATGTGCCGCCGCCATTCTCCCGCATCCGGGCGGCACTGTCTGCTGCCGTTTCGTGATGTGCCGGTTCCACTTCGGCGAACCGGGCGTCGTCGCCGAGGTCGCTCCCGAACGGCGCGACGGCACTAGCATCGTGTCGGATGGGCAGCACCCGTCGATCCGCCCCGACCGGGGCGGGCGGGCGATCAGTGAGGGGAGCGGTCGATGGGCGACGTCGTTGGCTTGGACGAGCGGGCGGTCTCCGCCTGGATCGCGGATCTCGGGGTCGGCGCGCTGGCGCCGCTGACGTTCACCCGGATCGGCAACGGGCAGTCCAACCTCACCTACCGGGTGACCGACTCGGGCGGCTCGAGTTGGGTGCTGCGCAGGCCCCCGCTCGGGCACCTGCTGGCGTCCGCGCACGACGTCGCCCGCGAGTACCGCATCCTCTCGGCGCTGCAGGGTACCGGCGTTCCGGTGCCGAAAGCGCTTGCCCTGACCGAAGATCCGGCGGTCACCGACGCGCCGCTGATGCTGATGAGTCACGTCGACGGGATCGTCGTCGACAGCATCGGGGTGGCCAAGGAGCTCACCCCGGAGCGCCGCCGAGCCACCGGGCTGTCGATGCCGAGCGCGTTGGCGAGCATCCACCGGGTCGACCTGGAATTGGCCGGGCTCGACGATCTGGCGAGCCGGTCACCGTTCGCGGAGCGGCAGATTCGGCGGTGGTCCGGGCAGTGGGACAAGTCCCGGACCAGGGACGTGCCCGCCGTCGACGACCTGACCGCGCTGCTTGCCCGGACCGCGCCGGAGCAAACCGAAACCACCCTCGTGCACGGCGATTTCCACCTGAGCAACGTCATCACCGCCCGGGACGACGGCCGGGTCGTCGCGGTGCTGGACTGGGAACTGTGCACGCTCGGCGACCCGCTCGCGGACGTCGGGGCGCTGCTGGCGTACTGGTCAGAGGCGGGCGACCACGTGCAGGGTCCGTTCGTCGCGTCCTCCGCGGAGGGCTTCCCGACCCGCGACGAACTCGCGGACGCGTACTTCGCGGACACCGGCCGGGACCGGTCCGCGGTCGGCTACTGGCACGCGCTGGCGCTGTGGAAGCTGGCGATCATCGCGGAGGGGGTGCTGCGCCGAACCCTCGACGACCCGCGCAATGCCGCGGCGACCGGCGGGCCGTCGACCCGGATCATCGACGACATCGTCGCGCGGGCACAGGAGGTTGCCGCGGCGGCTGGCCTGCGCTGACTCCCCGGCGGGGCAATGGTTGTCCGATCGTGATCGCACATGTCTTGAAAAATTCACTTTCGAAACCTGGGACAGCGGGGCGCCGGCCGTGCACACTGGGTCGCGGCCGGATCCGGCCGACACGACACCGAAGGGGTACATCATGGAGAAGATCCTCGAACTGCTCACCGGCCTGCTCGGCAGCTTCTCGGCCGACGCCGAGACCCCCACCACGCCCGAGGTCCCCGCCGACCCGGCCGTCTAGGTTTCGACCCGCGGTCCCGAGGGGTCGCCCCCATCTCGACTTCCGTCCGCCCCGCTCATCCGAGCCGGGCGGACGGCGTCGTTCCGGCCCCGCCCCGCTCGATCACGTTCGTCGGGAGAACTCCGACGCCCGGCGGATCTGGTCGGGGGTCGGGGTCACGCCGGTGTACAGCACGAACTGGGCGGCGGCCTGCAGCGCGCTCACCTCGTCCCCGGTGATGACCGCCGTGCCCGCGGCCCTGGCCGCCCGGACCAGCGGCGTGTCCGCGGGCATCGCCACGACGTCGAACACGGTGTCGGCGGCCCGCACGGCGTCCAGGTCGAAGGGGCAGGCCTCCGCGCCGGGACCGCCCGCCATGCCGATCGGGGTGGCATTGACCAGCAGTCCCGCCCGTTGCCCGTCCGGTGCGGGGTGCCATTCGAACCCGTACTGCCGGGCAAGCGCCCGCCCGGTGGTCTCGTTCCTGGCCAGCACCGTCACCGCCCGGAACCCGCAGGCGCGCAGGGCCGCGACGACGGCCTTGGCCATGCCGCCGCTGCCCGCGACGACGGCCGGGGTCGCGGGGTCGACCCCACGGTCGGTGAGCAGGGTGACCACCGCCTCGTAGTCGGTGTTGTGGGCGTGCAGTACGCCGGACTCGTTGACGATCGTGTTCACCGACGCGATCGCCGCCGCGGACGGGTGCAGCACGTCGACGTGCTCGAGGCAGGCCTCCTTGAACGGCATCGACACCCCGCAGCCGCGGATCCCGAGCGCCCGGATCCCGGCGATCGCGGACGGCAGGTCGGTGGTGGTGAACGCCTTGTACAGGTAGTCGAGGCCGAGCTCCTCGTAGAGGTGATTGTGGAACCGGGTCCCGAGGTTCGACGGCCGTCCGGACAGCGACATGCACAGCGTCGTATCCCTGGTGATGGTGTCCCTGCTGATCCGGCGCACCCGACCACGGTATCCGGGGCGGCGACCGCAGGCACGGAGGTGACTCGCCTCACATCCGGACGTAGAGTCTGGGGGCGTCGTCGTCGACGCCGGTGCGGCGTCGGGCGCGGTGGGGTCGCGGGCCGCGCCGCTGGTGGGGGTCTGAACTGGGAGAAGTTACCGATTGGTAGGGGGTGGGCCCGTGGGGTCGGCCGTTGTGCGAAACGCCGCTAGCAGTACGCTTGTCTTGTTTGGTGCGGCAGCCCGGTGCTCGCGCGCCACGTATAGGTTTATCGATTGAGTCGTTCGCCGACCGCTCACGAAGCGGTCGACAGACCGTGTGACCAGGGGAAACTTCCTAGGAGGACGCGAAGTACACATGTCCAAGATCAAGGTTGAGGGCACCGTCGTCGAACTCGACGGCGACGAGATGACCCGCATTATCTGGCAGTTCATCAAAGACAAGCTGGTTCATCCGTACCTGGATGTGAACCTCGAGTACTACGACCTCGGCATCGAGTACCGCGACAAGACCGACGACCAGGTCACCATCGACGCCGCGAACGCCATCAAGAAGCACGGCGTCGGCGTCAAGTGCGCGACCATCACCCCGGACGAGGCCCGGGTCGAGGAGTTCGGCCTCAAGAAGATGTGGCGTTCGCCGAACGGCACCATCCGCAACATCCTCGGCGGCACCATCTTCCGCGCGCCGATCCTGATCTCCAACGTGCCGCGCCTGGTTCCGGGCTGGACCAAGCCGGTCATCGTTGGACGTCACGCGTTCGGCGACCAGTACCGCGCCACCGACTTCAAGGCGCCCGGCGCGGGCACCGTCACCATCACGTACACCCCGGACGACGGCTCCGAGCCGATCCAGCACGAGGTGTGCAAGCTGCCCGAGGACGGCGGCGTCGTGATGGGCATGTACAACTACAAGAAGTCCATCCAGGACTTCGCGCGGGCGTCGCTGGCCTACGGCCTGCAGCAGAACTACCCGGTCTACCTGTCGACCAAGAACACGATCCTCAAGGCCTACGACGGCATGTTCAAGGACGAGTTCCAGCGGATCTACGAGGAAGAGTTCAAGGCCGAGTTTGACGCCGCGGGCCTGACCTACGAGCACCGCCTGATCGACGACATGGTCGCCTCCTCGCTGAAGTGGGAGGGCGGCTACGTCTGGGCCTGCAAGAACTACGACGGCGACGTCCAGTCCGACACCGTCGCGCAGGGCTACGGCTCGCTGGGCCTGATGACCTCGGTGCTGATGACCCCGGACGGCAAGACCGTCGAGGCGGAGGCCGCGCACGGCACCGTCACCCGGCACTACCGCCAGCACCAGCAGGGCAAGCCGACGTCGACCAACCCGATCGCGTCGATCTTCGCCTGGACCCGGGGCCTCGAGCACCGCGGCAAGCTGGACGGCACCCCCGACGTCATCGGCTTCGCGCAGCAGCTTGAGGACGTCGTCATCAAGACCGTCGAGGGCGGCCAGATGACCAAGGACCTCGCGCTGCTCGTCGGCGGGGACCAGGGCTACCTGACCACCGAGGAGTTCCTCGGCGCGCTGGACGAGAACCTGCAGAAGGCGTACGCGGCCAAGTAGTCCGCGCGCCCGTTCGTCACGAAGGGCCACCCCCGCGATCGTCGATCGCTGGGGTGGCCCTTCGGCGTACCCTGCGGGGCCGACTGCGCGGTGTTACCTTGCGACGCATGACACTTCACGGTGCGGAAGGTCGGGACGGGGACAACGGAACCGGTCCGGACCTGCGCCGAGGAGTGCGGCGCAGCGGCGAGGACCGGGTCGACATCGCCACCTGGTCGGGATCCGTCCCACCCTCGCCCGCGCTGGCGCCCCGGGTGCGGATCGGACGGGACCGGTGGCTGAACCTGCTGTGGCTCATCCCGATCGGCTTCGTCCTGCTCATCGCCGCCGTCGCCGCCGCGCAGGGCCTGCGCGGCAACCCCTCGGTCCAGGCGTTCATGGAACGCAACCCCGGTGTGGTGGATCCCGGGGTCGGTCCGGGGATTCCCGCGTGGGTCGGCTGGCAGCACTTCTTCAACCTGTTCCTGATGACGTTCATCATCCGGTCGGGCATTCAGATCATCACCGACCATCCGCGGCTGTACTGGACCCGGCACTGCACGCCGGGCCGGGAGTGGTTCCGGATCCAGAAGCCCGTCCCGGACGATCCGCTGTGGACGGCGAAGCAGGACTCGGTGTCGCTGCCCGGCCAGGTCGGGCTGCCCGGGGTTCGGCATTCCATCGGCTTCGCCCGCTGGTGGCATCTCGGGATCGACGTCCTGTGGCTGGTCAACGGCCTGGTGTTCTACATTCTGCTGTTCGCCACCGGCCACTGGCGTCGTCTCGTCCCGACCAGCTGGGACGTCTTCCCCAACTCCGTGACCGTGCTCATCGAGTACCTGTCCCTCGACTGGCCGACCGAGAACGGCTGGGTCGCCTACAACAGCCTGCAACAGCTGACCTACTTCGTGACCGTCTTCGTGGTCGGGCCCGCGGCGCTGCTCACCGGCCTGGGCATGTCGCCCGCCCTGTCCACCCGGTTCCGTGCGCTCAGCCGGGTGCTGAGCATCCAGGTCGCGCGGTCGCTGCACTTCCTGGTGCTGGTGTGGTTCCTGCTGTTCATCGTCATCCACGTCGCCCTCGTATTCACCACCGGCCTGTTGCGGAACCTCAACCACATGTACGCCGGACGGGACGCGAACACCTGGGTCGGCTTCGCGGTGTTCGCGGCGTCGATGGTCGTGGTGATCGTCGGCTGGGTGGCCGCGACCCCGGTGACCTTCCGGTATCCGCGGCTGATCCAGCGGGTCGGTGCGGCGCTGCTCGGCCCCGCCGAGCGGCTGTTCGAACACGTCGACACGAAGCCCGGCGAGTACACCGAGGCGGACATCTCGCCGTACCTGTGGCACAACGGGCGCTACCCCGAGAACGACACCTACCGTGCCCTGCAGGACAGCGACTTCGCCGACTACCGGTTGCGGATCGGCGGCGAGGTGGACAACCCGGTGGACCTGAGCCTGACCGAGGTGCGCGCCCTGCCGCACCACGAGCAGATCACCCAGCACTTCTGCATCCAGGGCTGGTCCGGTGTCGCGAAATGGGGCGGGGTGTCGATGACGACGGTGATGGAGCTGGTCAAGCCGAGCCCGGAGGTCCGGTGGGTGGTCTTCTACTCGCTCGGGGAGGGCGCAGACGGCGGCACCTACTACGACGCGCACCCGATCGAGCAGATGGGCTACCACCTGACGATGCTCGCCTACGACATGAACGACGCGCCGCTCAGCTACGGGCACGGCGCCCCGATCCGGCTGCGCAACGAGGTGCAGCTCGGGTTCAAGCACGTCAAGTGGATCGGGGCGATCGAGTTCGTCTCCGACTTCGAGTCGATCGGTCGCGGCTTCGGCGGCTACAACGAGGACCACGAATTCTTCGGGTACCGGCAGTCCCTGTGACGGCCCGGTGAGCGAACTCACCCGCCCTCGGTTGGGGTCCGCGCGGCCCCCACGCGGACAATCGGTCGGTGGTTTCGACACTCACCCCTTCCGGACCGTCCCGCGCCGGCGGTGCGCCCCGTGACCGCCGTCGGCTCCTCGCGATGCTCGCGTTGGCGCTGGGCGGATTCGGGATCGGCACGACCGAGTTCGTCGCGATGGGCCTGCTGCCGGAGATGTCGACCGGGCTGGGCATCAGCGAACCGACCGCCGGGCACGTCATCTCCGCGTACGCGCTCGGGGTGGTCGTCGGCGCCCCGACGATCGCGGCGCTGACCGCGCGGATGCCGCGCCGCACCCTGCTGATCGTGCTGATGGTCGCGTTCACGGTCGGCAACGCGGCATCGGTGTTCGCGCCGAGCTACGCGACGCTGATGGCGGCGCGGTTCGTCGCGGGCCTGCCGCACGGCGCGTACTTCGGCGTCGCGGCGCTGGTCGCCGCGCATCTCGCCGAACCGGGGCGCCGCGCGAAGGCGGTCGCGACGGTGATGCTCGGCCTGTCGGTCGCCAACGTCGTCGGGGTTCCCGCCGCCGCCTGGCTCGGCCAGCACCTCGGGTGGCGCTCCGCGTTCGCGCTCGTCGCGGTGATCGGGGTGATCACCGTCGGGTCGCTGCTGCGCTGGATCCCCCGGCTCGGGGACATGCCGACCACGAACCCGGTCACCGAACTCGGTGCGCTCGGCCGGGTGCAGGTGTGGCTGACGCTGATCATGGGCATGGTCGGTTTCGGCGGCATGTTCGCCGTCTACTCCTACATCAGCACCACGCTGACCGACGTGTCCGGGATGGCCCGCTCCCTGGTGCCGCTGGCGCTGATGCTGTACGGCCTGGGCATGGTTGCGGGCAACCTGCTCGGCGGGTATCTCGCCGATCGGGCACTGATGACCGGGCTGGCCGCGACGATGGTCGCGCTGGCGGTGATCCTCGCGGTGTTCGTCGCCGCCGCGCACACCCCGGTGACCGCGCTGCTGTTCGTGTTCCTGATCGGGCTGGCCGGCTCCGCGATGGTGCCCGCGCTGCAGACCCGGCTGATGGACGTCGCCGCCGACGCGCAGACCCTCGCCGCCGCGCTGAACCATGCCGCGCTCAACGTCGCGAACGCGTTCGGCGCCTGGATTGGTGGCGTGGTGATCGCCGCGGGCTTCGGGTACACCGCGCCGGCGGCGGTCGGCGCACTGCTCGCCGTCGCGGGGTTGCTGGTGCTCGCCTGCGCGGTCCTGCTCGAGCGCAGGCGCGGCCACGCCTGATCGCCGCGGACCCCATCCGATACGGTTTCCCCTCGTGCCGCACATCATTTCCACCGTCAACGTCAACGGCGTCCGGGCCGCCGCGAAGAAGGGTCTGCTGGAGTGGCTCGCCGCCACCGACGCGGACGTGGTCTGCCTGCAGGAGACCCGCGCCGACGACACGCAGCTGCGCGCCACCCTCGCCCCGGCACTCGACGCGGGCTGGCACCTGGCGACGGCGGAGTCCGCGATCAAGGGCCGCAACGGCGTCGCGGTGCTCTCCCGCAGGCAGGCGGACGCCGTCCGGATCGGGCACGGCGACGACGAGTTCACCGCGGCAGGCCGCTATCTGGAGGCCGACTTCGACGAGCTGACCGTCGCCAGCCTGTACCTGCCGTCCGGGGAGGTCGGCACCGAGCGGCAGGACGAGAAGGAACGGTTCCTCGCCTCGTTCGGCGCGCACCTGGCCGCGACCGCCGCGTCGGCCGCCGGGGCGGGCCGGGACGTCGTCGTGTGCGGCGACTGGAACATCGCGCACACCGAACTGGACCTGAAGAACCACAAGGGCAACGTCAAGAACTCCGGGTTCCTGCCGCACGAGCGGGAGTGGATGAGCACGGTGTTCGGCGAGCACGGCTGGGTGGACGTGGTGCGCGGGCTGCACCCCGACCTCGCCGGGCCGTACAGCTGGTGGTCGTACCGCGGCAAGGCGTTCGACAACGACTCCGGCTGGCGGATCGACTACCAGGCCGCGACCGCTGGCCTCGCCGAGCGGGCGAAGGAGGCCGTCGTCGAACGCGCCGCGTCCTACGACCAGCGCTGGTCCGACCACGCGCCGGTCACGGTGCGGTACCGGTGACCCGGTTCGGGGCGCGGGCCCGCGCCGTCCTTGGCACCGTCGTCGCGATCGTCGCGGTGGTGGCCGGGTTCCTGCTCACCGGCCCCGCCGACGACCCGGGATCCGGACCGGCGACCGGATCGTCGACCACGACAACGACCGCGACCGCACCGCGGCCGCCGGACCCGACGGGCCCGTCCCGGGCCTCCGCGGCCCCGGTGACCGCGGGCCCGCGCGGCGTCGTCCCGGTCCCGGTGCCCGACGCGGCGTGGGTGACGCTCGCCGAGATCGACGCGGGCCGCTGGCCCGGGTCGGCGGACGCGCCGGGCACGAAGGGCGGCGACCCGTGGCGGAACCGGGACGCGACGCTGCCCCGCACCGAGCCCGGCGGCGCGTCGATTCGGTACCGGGAATGGGACGTGAACCCGAAACGCCGCGGGGAAACGCGCGACGCGGAGCGGATCGTCACCGGGAGCGACACCAGCGCCTGGTACACCGGTGACCACTACACGTCGTTCGTAAGGATGCGCTAGTGACCACCCTGCACCAGTTCGTGACCGCCCAGCCGCCGATCGTCGGGCTGCTTCCCGGGGCGCCGCGCGACGCCGACAACGCCGCCTACGCGCTCACCGAGAGCGGGTACGCGGTCCGGCTGGTCCGCGGACCCAAGATGCCGACCGTCGCCGCCGTGTTCGACGAGGTCGCCGCGGCCCTGCAGTTCCCGTACTACTTCGGCGGCAACCGGGACGCCTTCGACGAATGCCTCCGGGACTGGCGGGACTGGCTCGGGGACGCGCCCGAACTGGTCGTCGTGGTGCGCGACGCGGACGCGCTGCTCGGCGAGGAGCCGCAGGAGATCGGCTGGCTGCTGTCGGCGTTCGCGGACGCGTCGATCCGGGTGGTGGCCCAGGCCGGGCCGACGCGCTCGGCGGCGGTGACGCGGCGATGGGCGGCGGCCGGGGCGCCGGTGCAGCGCATCGACGACTGACCGGCCGTGGTCGTCGGCCCGGCGGCCGCAGGGCGGACGCCGGGGCCCGGCCTCGGGCATGAAAAGATCGGGGCATGTCGAGTTCCGCATCGTCCGCCCCCACCGCACAGCCGCGGGTGCTCTCCGGCATCCAGCCGACCGCCGACTCCTTCCACCTCGGCAATTACCTTGGTGCGCTGGCCCAGTGGGTGCCGCTGCAGGACGACTTCGACGCCTTCTACTTCATCCCCGACCTGCACGCGATCACCGTGCCGCAGGACCCGAAGGAACTGCGCAAGCGGACCAAGATCGCGGCCGCGCAGCTGCTGGCGCTGGGCATCGACCCGGACCGGGCCACCCTGTTCGTGCAGAGCCAGGTGCCCGAGCACGCGCAGCTGGCGTGGGTGCTCAACTGCATCACCGGTTTCGGTGAGGCCAGCCGGATGACCCAGTTCAAGGACAAGTCCGCCAAGCAGGGCACCGAGGCCGCGACGGTCGGCCTGTTCACCTACCCGGTGCTGATGGCGGCGGACATCCTGCTGTACCGCCCGCAGCGGGTGCCGGTCGGCGAGGACCAGCGTCAGCACCTGGAGATGGCCCGCGACCTCGCGCAGCGGTTCAACACCCGTTACGGCAAGACGTTCGTGGTGCCCGAGGCGCAGATGATCAAGGGCACCTCCAAGATCTACGACCTGCAGGACCCGACGTCGAAGATGAGCAAGTCCGCGGCGTCCGAGGCGGGGCTGATCAACCTGCTCGACGACCCCAAGGTTTCCGCGAAGAAGATCAGGTCCGCGGTCACCGACAACGAGCGGGAGATCCGCTTCGACCGGGACACCAAGCCCGGCGTGTCGAACCTGCTGACCATCCAGTCCGCCCTGTCCGGCACCGGCATCGACGATCTGGTCGCCGGGTACCAGGGCAAGGGCTACGGCGACCTGAAGGCCGACACCGCCGACGTGCTGGTGGACTTCGTGACGCCGCTGCGCGCCAAGGTCGACGAGTTCCTCGCCGATCCGGCCGAGCTGGACCGCATCCTCGATGCGGGCGCCCAGCGGGCACGGGAAGTGTCGGCCCGGGTTTTGGCCACCGTGTATGACAAGGTGGGGTTCCTGCCGCAGCGGTGATCCGGTGGCGGCGAGTCAGCGACAGGGGTGAACGCCGGTGCCGGACTTCAAGGGCATGCTCGAGCGCCGACGCGCCGCCTGGCCCTGGCTCGATCACGCCCTCCGCGCCGGCGGCCGGTACCAGGAGAACCGGGGCGACTACTTCGCCGCGGGCATCACCTATTTCAGTGTCTTCGCGCTGTTCCCGATCCTCATGGTGGCGTTCGCGGTCTCCGGGTTCGTCCTTGTGCAGAACCCGGAGGTCCTCGACTCGATCCACGACGCCGTCACCAAGGCGATGCCCGGCGATCTCGGGGACCAGATCAACGCGCTGATCGACTCCGCGATCGCCGCCCGCGCCACCGTCGGTGTCCTCGGCCTGCTCACCGCCGCGTACTCGGGTCTGGGGTGGATGGCGAACGTCCGCGAGGCCCTGTCCGCGATGTGGGCGCAGCGGCACCCGTCGTCGGGTTTCGTCGCGACCAAGCTGCGGGACCTGTCGAAGCTGCTCGGCCTGTTCCTTGCGCTGGTGTTGTCGGTCGGGTTGTCGATCCTCGCGGAGGGCGGGGTGACGCGGACGGTCCTCGAGTTCCTCGGCATCGACGACATCGGCTGGGTGCAGACCCTGGTGCAGGTCGGCACGTCGCTGCTCGCGGTCCTGATGACCTGGATCCTGTTCACCTGGGTGATCGCCCGGCTGCCGAGGGAGCCGGTCACCCTGCGCAGCGCGGCGCGGGCCGCGTTGATCGCGGCGGTCGGGTTCGAGGTGTTCAAACGGGTCGGCGTGATCTATCTGCAGTCGGTGACCGGCGGCCCGGCGGGGTCGACGTTCGGCCCGATCATCGGTCTGCTGGTGTTCATCTACTTCACCGCGCGGCTGCTGCTGCTGTCCACGGCCTGGGCCGCCACCGCGCACGAGAACGAGCGGCGGGCGTTCGTGCCGCCACCGGACCCGGTCGTGATCGAGGTCGCGGCCCCGCCGGCCCCGCGGCGGGCGACCCTCACCGGGGCGGCGGTGCTGCTCGGGACCGGGGCGGCGGCCGCGCTGGGGGTCGGGGGGTGGCTGCGGCGCAGGCGCGGGGAGCGCTGACGCGGGACCGTCAGCGGCGGCGACGCTGCAGCAGGGCCGCGCCGATCAGCAGCGCCGCGATCACCACGCCGCCGCCGACGAGCACCGGGACGCGCGACGGGGCGGCGCCCGGCTCGTCGTGGTCGTCCGCGGCGGGCGGCGGCGGGGTCGCGAGCAGGATCGACGGGGCGGGGGCCGCGTCGGCGCTGCCCGGGTCGACGAGCGTGCCGACCGACGTCGACGCCGGGAGCGCGAAACCGTGGTCGAGCAGTCGGGCCGCCTGCTCCCACGGCCGGATCGGTCGCACGTCCGCGGCGAGCAGCGTCACCACCAGGCGTCGCCCGTCCCGCTCGGCGCCAGCGACGAACGTCTGCCGCGCGTCGTCGGTGTACCCGGTCTTGCCGCCGAGCGCGCCCGGGTAGTTGTAGAGCAGGCTGTTGTCGTTCGCGAGGGTGAACGGGGGATGGTCGGTCGGCACCGGGGTACTCGACGCGGGATCGCCCGCGGCGGCGGGGTCGGTGGTGGGGAGCGGGTCGTTCGGGTCCCGTGGGAAGCCGGGGAACTCGACGGACTCGGTGCGGATCAGCTCCGCGAACGTCGGATTCCGCATCGCCTCCCGATAGAGCAGCGCGAGATCATATGCGGACGTGGACATTCCCGGGCCGTCCAGGCCGGACGGGGTGGCCGCCCGGGTGTCGAACGCGCCGAGACCCTGGGCGGTCTCGTTCATCTTCCGGACCGTCTCGTCCACCCCGCCGAGCTGGCTGGCCAGCGCGTGCGCGGCGTCGTTCCCGGACGCCATCACCAGGCCCTGCATCAACTGCCGGATCGTGTAGGTGCCGCCCTTGCCGAGCCCGACGGCGCTGCCCTCGATGTTCGCGTCCTCCTCGGTGGCCGTCACGACAGTGTCGAGGTCCAGTTCGTTCAACGCGACGATTGCCAGCAGGATCTTGATCGTGCTGGCGGGCCGGTACCGGCCGTGCGGATCCTTCGCGGCGAGCACCGCACCGGAGTCGAGGTCGGCCAGCACCCACCCGGTCGCCGAGATCTCCGCGGGCAGCGGGGGAGTGCCGTCGGCGGTGACGATCCCGCAGCGGTCGAGGTCGCCGCCGCCGATCGGTCGCTGCGGCACCGGCAGCGGCGTCGGGGTCGGGTCGCCAGGGGCGGGCACCTCGGACAGGTCGATCGCGGGCGGCGGCGCCACCCGGTGCGGGCAACGGTCGGTGTCCGGGGTGGCGAACGGGGTACTGGTGACGGTCGGCGGTGGGGGCTGCGCCGCCGCGGGCGGGGGTTGCGCCGCCGCGGGCGCCCCGATCAATCCGATCGCGGTCGCGAGGACCGCGCAGCGTCGTGCCGTGGCGAGCATGTCCATCGTGCTGGCAGGGTAGCAGTCGGGTCGGAAAGCGCAGGTCGCGCGGGTCAGGCGACGGTGGCCGTCGCGCGCCGCCGGGGACGGTCGTATGCGGCGCTGACGGACAGAATCCACTGCCGGTCGGTGAGGCCGTCGGGGGTGCCGAGCCATCCCGGGTCGATCGGCTCGACCTCGACGGCGGTCCGGTGCAGCCACCGCGCGACGGACTCCGCGTGCTCCGCCGGGTCGGCCGGGGGCGGGGTGCCGCCGGGACCGAGCAGCCCGGCGCCGTCGTGCAGGTACAGGCCGTCGAGGATCTGAGAGATCCGGTCGCCCGCGGTCAGCGTCGCCGTCATCGACCGGTAGTCGCTGTCGAGCAGTTCCGGGTGGGCGGCCGTCAGCGCCGTCCACAGCCCGCGGGTACGGCGCAGATCCAGCTGGGCGCGGGCCCACGCCTCGATCATCACCGACGAGCAGCCGCCGCACACCAGGATCACCGCCAGCGACCACCATCCCGACGCGGGCGACAGGTGCTCACGCGGCTGCGCGACCAGACCGGCCACGCACACCGCGGCGACCACGACGAGGCCCGCGCAGTACAGCCCGATGGCCCGGCCGAGCACGTTCCAGCGGACGTGTCGTGCCGCGACGGCGGTGGCGATCAGCGACGCCGCAACCAGGTACGCCGACGTGCTCGGCGCGTGCTGGGCCGCCGTCAGCTCCGTCCCGGCCACCAGCACCGCGACCGCGGCACTGACGACCGCGAGCGGCCACTGCTGGCGCGTGCTCAGCGCCGTCAGCGACGCCGCCGCGATCAGCGCGGTCGTCGCGGCGAACGCGATCAAGCACAGTTCGAACACGGTCGCGGCGAGCTGCTCGCGGTGGCCGTCGAGCAGCTCCGACACCGTCGCGGTGCGCACCGTCGCCGCGGCGGTCAGTGCGATCGCCGCGATCGCGATCGACACCCGCGCCAGCGACGGGGGACGCACCGTCAGCCGCCCGATCCGCGCCCCCACCGCGGTCGAGCAGAGCAACGCGACGATCCAGGTGATCACCCGAGCGCCTCGTCGAAGCAGAGCAGCGGGCGCCAGTTGTCGTCGCGCTCGAACTGCCCGAGCCGCTGCAGCAGGCGGACCGCGAACGCCTCCGCCTCCCACTCGTGCAGCGCCTCCTGCGACAGGTCCGCGGAGCCCGCCGACCGCTGGCTGAGCATGTAGGCGATCAGATCGTCGTCCGCCGCGAGTGTCGTCTCGGCGACCGCCGCACCCGGATGGCGGAAGACGATGTGCCCGATCTCGTGGGCGAGCGTTCTGGTCACACTGGGCAGGCTACGCGCGAGCACGATCCGGTCGTGATCCGGGAACTCGCGACGCTGCCCCCAGATCCCCGGACCCAGATCCTCGAAGGCCACCTCGATCGGGCGCCTGCGGGTGGCGGCCAGCGACTGCACGATGTCCTCGACGGTGACCGCATGGGTCTGCGCCGCCATGTCGAGGACCGCGTCCACCGCCGCCAGCACCCGGCGGTGATTGCGGACCGGACGCGACCCCGGATTCCGCTGCGCCGTCATCTCTGTGGGACTGGTCACGGGAGCGGCTCCAGGAACTCGGCCCGGGCCAGGTTCAGCCGGGTGCGCGCCGCGCGGGCGCTGCGGAAACTCATGAATCCGGTCGCGCAGGCAACGAACACCACCGCGGAGATGCCCGCGGACGCGGCCCCGAGATCCCCGCCCGGCCGGGATGCCGACGCGAGCGCCGCCTCGGCCGGGGGCGCGGTCGGATCACCGAGGGTCACCGCGCCGAGTGACGCGGCACCGGGCGGCCGCTGCTCCGGCGGCGCCGCCATCGCGATCAGCGTCTCGTGTCCGGGCGCTGCCTCGCGCCGCGCCGCTGCCTCGGGCCTCGCCTCGGGGCCATCGTTCGGCGGCGGGTGCGCCTCGGACGCCGGCTGGCGGTCCTGCGCAGCGGGGGAGTCGTTCGGGGCGTCGTCAGCACCGGGAGCCGCCTCGTCCGGTGCCGGTGCCAGCACCGGTGACCCGGCCTCGGGATTCGGGTCCGGGGCGGCGACCGGAGGGGGCGACGGACGAGCGGGGTCCTCGGGGCGGTCGTTGCCGTTCGACGGGCCGTCGCCCGGCACGACCGCACCCGCGGAGGCAGTGGTCGTGGTTGTCGAGGGGGCCGTGGTCGTCGTGGGGTCCACGGTCGTGGTCGTGGGGTCGACGGTGGTGGTGGGGTCGACGGTCGTGGTCGTCGTGGGGTCGACGGTCGTGGTGGTGGGGTCGACGGTCGTCGTGGGTTCCACGGTCGTCGTCGTCGGCTTGGTGGTGGTCGGCCTTGGCTTGGTGGTGGTTGGCCTGGTGGTGGTGGGTTTCGTTCCACCGCAATGGTTGCCGTGCCGATCGTGGCATCCGCCGTGATGGCCGCCGTTGCCCGGACGGTTGTTCCCGCCGCCGTTGTTCCCGCCGCCGTGGTTGCCGCCGTTGCCGTGCCTGGCCTCGTCCTGCCCGCGGTCCTGGGTCGACTGCGGGGGCGGGCCATCGCTGTTCGCGGCGGCGGCAAGTCCGGGGAGGAACAGGAGCGAACCCAGCAAGGCGCCGGCGGTCAGGACCCGCCGGCGCCTTCCTCGCGAATGTGGGGTGCGCACTCCGCTACTCGGTGGAATCCGGCGGGGTTGCCGGCAAACCTTCACTGCGCCGCAGCTTCTCGGCCATCGCCGAGAGCAACTCCTGCGATTCGCTGGAGAGGTCGAACGCGCGCGCCGACAGCCTGCGCAGGCCGTAGCCGCGCAGCTGGGACAGCAGTTCCAGATCGTGGTCGATCCGTGCGGCGTAGATGTCGTCGAAGAAGTAGTCGGACTTGACCTTGAAGAACTGGGCAAGGGCCGCAACGGTTTCCGTCGACGGGTTGGTGCGCTGACCGTTCCGCAACTGCGAAATGTATGGCTTGGAAATGCGGTGGCCTGCGGCGTTGAGCGCCTCGGCGACCTCGGTGTTCGTGTGTGGCTTGCGGCCCGGTGGATGTACCGTGTCGAACAGTTTGTTCAACCGCGATGCGAAATCTGACTCCATTGCCGTAGGTCCCGATCCCTTCGTCTGATGCCCCGTGAATTGGGGTCTCGCGCAATGCTGCGACCACATGGTAACGGATTGGTTGCGGACGTTACAGGTGTTTCTGAAGTGAAATATAGATTTCACGTTTCCGCTGGTGGAACGCAGGAAAAGGCGCGGACCCGGAGGGGTCCGCGCCTTAGCTGGGATCCTGCGAAGGACCGCGAGCGATCAGCGGGCGAAGAGCAGGGCGCGCTTGACTTCCTGGATCGCCTTCGTCACCTGAATGCCGCGGGGGCACGCGTCGGTGCAGTTGAAGGTGGTGCGGCAGCGCCACACGCCTTCCTTGTCGTTCAGGATGTCGAGGCGCTCGGCGGCACCCTCGTCACGGCTGTCGAAGATGAACCGGTGTGCGTTCACGATCGCGGCCGGGCCGAAGTAGCTGCCGTCGCTCCAGTACACCGGGCACGACGTGGTGCAGCAGGCGCACAGGATGCACTTGGTGGTGTCGTCGAACCGGGCGCGGTCGGCCTGCGACTGGATCCGCTCGCGGGTCGGCTCGTTGCCCGAGGTCATCAGGAACGGCTTCACGGCACGGAACGCGTCGAAGAACGGCTCCATGTCGACGACGAGGTCCTTCTCGACCGGCAGGCCCTTGATCGGCTCGATCGTGATGGTCAGCGCCTTGCCGTCCTTCGGCAGCAGGTCGCGCATCAGCACCTTGCAGGCGAGCCGGTTGACGCCGTTGATGCGCATCGCGTCGCTGCCGCACACGCCGTGCGCGCAGGACCGGCGGAACGTCAGCGTCCCGTCGAGATAGCCCTTCACGTACAGCAGCAGGTTCAGCAGGCGGTCGGTCGGCAGGCACGGAACCTGGAACGACTCCCAGTGCTGGCCGTTGCCGTCCTCCGGGTTGAACCGGGCGATCTTGAGGGTGACCAGGACGGCACCTTCGGGCACGGGCGGCAGCGCGGGTGCGTCCTTGTCTACAACGGGTGCGGACATCAGTACTTACGCTCCATCGGCTCGTAGCGGGTCTGGACAACCGGCTTGTAGTCCAGACGGATCTCGGAGATCAGGTCCTTGCCGACCTTGTACGCCATCGTGTGCTGCATGTACTCGGCGTCGTTGCGATCCGGGTAGTCCTCGCGGGCGTGGCCGCCGCGCGACTCCTTGCGGTTGAGCGCACCGACGACGGTGACCTCGGCCATCTCGAGCAGGAAGCCGAGCTCGACGGCCTCGAGCAGGTCGCTGTTGTAGCGCTTGCCCTTGTCCTGCACGGTGATGTGGTTGTAGCGCTCCTTGAGGGCGTGAATGTCCTTGAGCGCCTGCGTCAGGGTCTCCTCGGTACGGAACACCGACGCATTGTTGTCCATCGACTGCTGCAGTTCGCGGCGGATGTCCGCGACCCGCTCGTGGCCGTGGTCGGACAGGATGACCGCGAGCCACTCCTCGACCATCTTCGCCGGCTCCTCCGGGAGCGGGACGAAGTCGGTGGCGAGGGCGTGCTCGGCGGCGGCGATGCCCGCGCGGCGACCGAACACGTTGATGTCGAGCAGCGAGTTGGTGCCCAGACGGTTCGCGCCGTGCACCGAGACGCACGCACACTCGCCAGCGGCGTACAGGCCGGGGACGTGATCGGTGTTGTTGCGCAGCACCTCACCGTTGATCTTGGTGGGGATGCCGCCCATCACGTAGTGGCAGGTCGGGTACACCGGCACCAGTTCGGTGACCGGGTCGACACCGAGGTAGGTGCGGGAGAACTCGGTGATGTCGGGGAGCTTCTCCTCGAGCACCTCCTCGCCGAGGTGGGTCACGTCGATGTAGACGTAGTCCTTGTTCGGTCCGGCGCCGCGACCCTCGAGCACCTCAAGCACCATCGAGCGGGCGACGATGTCGCGCGGCGCGAGGTCCTTGATGGTGGGGGCGTAGCGCTCCATGAAGCGCTCGCCGTCGACGTTGCGGAGGATGCCGCCCTCGCCGCGGACGGCCTCGGAGATGAGGATGCCGAGGCCGGCCAGTCCCGTCGGATGGAACTGGTGGAACTCCATGTCCTCGAGCGGCAGGCCCTTGCGGAAGATGATGCCCATGCCGTCACCGGTGAGGGTGTGCGCATTGGACGTCGTCTTGTACATCCGGCCGGAGCCGCCGGTGGCGAACACGATCGACTTCGCGTGGAAGACGTGGATCTCGCCGGTGGACAGCTCGTACGCGACGACGCCGGTCGCGACCGGGCCGTCCTCGGTCTCGGTGAGCGCGATGTCGAGGGCGTAGAACTCGTTGAAGAACTCGACGTCATGCTTGACGCAGTTTTGGTAGAGCGTCTGCAGGATCATGTGGCCGGTGCGGTCGGCGGCGTAGCAGGCCCGGCGGACCGGGGCCTTGCCGTGGTCACGGGTGTGGCCACCGAAACGGCGCTGGTCGATCTTGCCCTCGGGGGTCCGGTTGAACGGCAGACCCATCTTCTCCAGGTCGAGCACCGCGTCAATGGCCTCCTTGGCCATGATCTCGACGGCGTCCTGGTCGGCGAGGTAGTCGCCGCCCTTGACGGTGTCGAAGGTGTGCCACTCCCAGTTGTCCTCTTCCACGTTCGCCAGCGCGGCACACATGCCGCCCTGCGCCGCACCGGTGTGGGAGCGGGTGGGGTAGAGCTTGGTGAGGACCGCGGTGCGGGTGCGCGGACCCGACTCGATGGCCGCGCGCATGCCCGCGCCGCCTGCGCCGACGATGACCACGTCGTAACGATGTTCCAACATGAAGAATTAGCTCCCCGGGACGAAGGTCGGGTCGAAGGTGAAGATGACGTACGTGCCGGTGACCATGATCAGGATCATCGCGATCGCGAGGATCGTGTTCAGCCAGAAGCGCGTCTTGTCATTGCGCGAGTAGTCCGCGATCACGGTGCGCAGGCCGTTGCCGCCGTGCAGCTGGGCGAGCCACAGCATCGACAGATCCCAGATCTGCCAGAACGGGCTGGACCAGCGGCCCGCGACGAACGCGAAGTTGATGCGGTGCACACCGTCGTCCATCATCAGCATGATGAACAGGTGGCCAAGCACCAGGATGACCAGCGCGAGGCCGGACAGTCGCATGAACAACCAGGCGTAGAGCTCGAAGTTGTTCTTGGCCTGACGGCGCGGCGAGCGCGGCGCGTCCAGGCTGGCGGGGCGGTCGAACGACGTCCCGATAGTCTTCGCTTCGCTCATGTCAGTGCCTCAAATGTCGTCGCTTCGCTCATGTCAGTGCGAGGGGTCGTCGCTTCGCTCATGTCAGTGCCCCGCAAACATGTTGTAGAAGATGCGTCCGGCGGCCGGAATCATCACGACGAACCAGATCGCGAGGATGACCCAGAGCATCACGCGCTGGTACTGGGGGCCCTTCGACCAGAAGTCCACCAGCATCACGCGGATGCCGTTGAGCGCGTGGTAGAGGACCATCGCCACCAGGGCGAGCTCCATGAGACCCACGAGCGGGTTCTTGTAGGTCTCGATGACCCGGTCGTAGGTGTCCGCGTTGACCCGCACGAGTGCGGTGTCGAGCACGTGGACGAAGAGAAAGAAGAATGTCGCGACGCCGGTGATCCGGTGTAGAACCCAAGACCACATTCCGGGGTCGCCCCGGTATAGCGACCGCGTGCGCTCCTGTGCCGGAGCGGCTTCAGTCGTGCTACTCATCGAGTGCTGTGCCTCCAACGTCTTTGATGGACGCGTCGCACCGGAATTTCGGCTGTTTGTGGGGACCACCCGTGGAGTCTTCAGCCTATGGCGCGACGAGAACCTGAACCGACTCCCTGCACTGTAATCCTCCCGTGAAGTGGGAACTAATTTGGCGGGCGGTTCGTACGACCCCGACCGCGGCGACTTAGGTTTGCCTTTCCAATGATTCGGGGTGTCGCGGCGAGCCGCGGTGCGATCCCGTCCGCGCCGTGACAGGATGGGGAGCCGTGGCCGAGATTGATTGGAAAATGTTGCGGGACAACGCAGATGGGGTCCGGGTTGGGGCGTATGCGCCGTACTCGCACTACCCGGTGGGTGCGGCAGCTCTGGTCGACGACGGCCGGATCGTCGTCGGATGCAATGTGGAAAATGTCTCATACGGACTGAGCCTCTGCGCCGAATGCGGACTCGTCGGTAACTTGCACGCGACCGGTGGTGGGCGGCTGGTCGCGTTCACCTGCCGGGACGCAAACTCCCAGGTCCTGACGCCGTGCGGGCGGTGCAGGCAACTGCTGCACGAGCACGGCGGCCCCGGCCTGTTGGTGGACGGCGAGGCCGGGCCGGTGTCGTTGTCATCGTTGCTGCCTGCGGCTTTCGGGCCTGCCGATCTCGCGCGGGTGCACGGCGCCGACGGCGGTCCGCGATGACCGCGCGGTCCGGGATGATCGACGCGGTCTCGGTCATCACCACCAAACGGGACGGGCACCCGCTCACCGACGACCAGATCGTGTGGGTCGTCGACGCCTTCACCCGCGGCGACGTCGCCGACGAGCAGATGGCGGCGCTGGCAATGGCCGTCGTCCTCCGTGGGCTGGACCGGCGGGAGACGGCGACGTGGACCCGCGCGATGATCGGGTCCGGCAGGCGGATGGACCTGTCGTCGCTGCCGCGGCCGACCGTCGACAAGCACTCCACCGGCGGGGTGGGGGACAAGCTCACCCTGCCGCTCGCGCCGCTGGTCGCCGCGTGCGGTGCCGCGGTCCCGCAGCTGTCCGGGCGCGGACTCGGCCACACCGGCGGCACCCTCGACAAGCTCGAATCGATCCCCGGCTGGCGCGCCGATCTGGGCGCCGCCGAGATGCTCCGGGCGCTGGCGGATCCGCAGGTGGGGGCGGTGGTCTGCGCTGCGGGCGCGGATCTCGCCCCGGCGGACCGCAGGCTGTACGCGCTGCGCGACGTCACCGGCACCGTCGAATCCGTTCCCCTGATCGCAAGTTCGATCATGAGCAAGAAGATCGCGGAGGGCTCACAGGCGCTGGTTCTCGATGTGAAGGTCGGGTCGGGGGCATTCATGAAGACGGTCGCGCAGGCGCGGGAATTGGCAACGGCGATGGTCGAACTCGGCGAGGACGCCGGGGTGCACACCGTCGCCCTGCTGACGTCGATGGACACCCCGCTCGGGTACACCGCGGGCAACGCGCTTGAGGTCGAGGAGGCGATCGCGGTGCTCGCGGGCGGCGGCCCCGCGGACGTGGTTGACCTGACGGTCACCCTGGCCAGGGAGATGCTCGCCGCGGTCGGCCTGGACGCCGTCGACCCGGCGGACGTGCTGCGCAGCGGCCGCGCGATGGACCGGTGGCGTGCCATGGTGGCGGCGCAGGGCGGCGATCCCGCCGCACCGCTGCCCGTCGCGGCGGAACGAGAAGTGTTGTACGCCGACAGTTCCGGGGTGCTCACCCGACTCGATGCGCTGGCGGTCGGGACCGCGGCCTGGCGTCTCGGCGCCGGACGGGAACGGCAGGGGCAGGCCGTGCAGGCGGGCGCAGGCGTGCAGTGGCACGCCAGGCCCGGTGACGTGGTCACCGCGGGAGCGCCGCTGCTCACCCTGCACACCGACACCCCCGATCGGATCGCGGCCGCCCGCGCGGCGCTCGACGGGGCTTGGGAGATCGGCGATCCGCCACCCGACGAGCCCCTCGTGATCGACCGCATCGGACCGGCACGTCGGCCCCGCACGTCGGGGTCGGGGCGCTAGCGTCGGTCCATGAGTACGCCACCCCCGCTGCCCGGACCGGCACCGCTCGACCTCGCCGCGGTCCGGACCGCGCCGAAAGCACTGCTGCACGACCATCTCGACGGCGGACTTCGGCCGGCGACCGTCCTCGAACTCGCGCAGCACTGCGGGTACGACCGGTTGCCCGCCGACGACGCCGACACGCTCGCGGCCTGGTTCGCCTCGGCGGCGAGCAGCGGATCGCTGGAGCGGTACCTCGAGACGTTCGCCCACACCGTCGCCGTGATGCAGACCCCGGAGGGGCTGCAGCGGGTGGCCCGCGAATGCGTCGCCGACCTCGCCGCCGACGGCGTCGTGTACGCGGAGGTCCGGTTCGCGCCCGAACAGCACCTCGAGCGGGGCCTGACGCTCGACGAGGTTGTCCACCACACCCTGCTCGGCTTCGAGGACGGGATGGCGCAGGCCGCCGACGGCGGGCACCGGATCCGCGTCGGGTGCCTGCTCACCGCGATGCGGCACGCCGCCCGCTCCAGGGAGATCGCGGACCTCGCCGTCCGGTTCCGCGACCGCGGCGTCGTCGGGTTCGACATCGCGGGCGCGGAGGCAGGGCATCCGCCGAGCAGGCACCTCGACGCCTTCGAACACATGCGGGCGAACAACGCGCACTTCACGATTCACGCGGGGGAGGCCTTCGGGTTGCCGTCCATCCACGAGGCGATCGCGTTCTGCGGCGCGGACCGGTTGGGGCACGGCGTGCGGATCACCGACGACATCACCGTCGGCGGCGACGGCGACGTCCGGCTCGGTCGGCTCGCCAACTATGTGCGGGACAAGCGGATTCCGCTGGAACTGTGCCCGAGTTCGAACGTGCAGACCGGCGCCGTCGCCAGCCTCGACCAGCACCCGTTCGACCTGCTCGCGCGGCTGCGGTTCCGGGTCACCGTCAACACCGACAACCGGTTGATGAGCGCGACCAGCATGAGCCGGGAAATGGTCGTGCTCGCCGACACCTTCGGCTACGGGTGGGGCGACCTCGAACGGTTCACGATCAACGCGATGAAGTCCGCGTTCATCCCGTTCCCGGAGCGGCTGGCGGTGATCGACGAGGTGATCAAGCCCGCCTACGCCCGGCTCCGCGGGGAGTGACCCGAGCAGGGGTCCGCGTCACTCGACCCGCAGCCGGGCCTCGAACTCCTGCTCGAGTTGCCGCCACGCCTGCGCCTCCGCGGTGAACGGTGCGCTCGGTGCCAGCCGGGTGGGATCCGGGTTGAGGGTGTACGAGACGTACCACCCGAGCGGGGTCGACGGCGCCAGCGCCCGCTCGGTGGAGTCGTCGTCGGCGAACGCCGCCGCGTCGGTGAACAGCTCCACCGCGAGGTCGAGCTGGTCGGCGTCCACCGCGCGGGGGCCCGCCGCGAGATCCTCGGCGATCCCCGACAGGACGTACACGTTCTCCTCGGTCACCTCGATCACCAGCGACCCGTCGACGGCGGCGGTCGACACCTCGGTGTAGGTGCTGACGTGGGCGAGGTCGTGCTCGTGGTTGTCGGCGAGGTACCGCGCCAGCGCCCGCTCGGAGGTGAACACCAGGATCCGGCCGGACCGGCCGAGGAAGACCGGCTCGTCGTCGAGGTAGCAGCGCAGCGTGAAGTAGGTCGCCGCGGCGGTGATGATCTTGATCGGGTCGATCCCGACCGACGTCCAGAACGTCTCCTCGTCGGCGGCGTCGGCGGTCGGGTCGTCCTGGTGGTCGTCGATGTCGAGGATCGTGTACTCGAGATCGTCGTCGTCCTCGCCCTCGTCGGCGGCATCGTCGGCGTCGACGACGTTCTCCTCGGCGGCGACGATCTCGGCCTCCGCCTCCTCGACCGCGGCGGCATCGACCGTGGGGGAGGTGGTGACCGCGTCGATCGCGTCGATCACGTCGTCCCAGCCCGCGGCGATCGCCGCGCCGATCTGATCCCAGCGCTCCTCGCCGTCCCGGCCCACGAACGCGGCCGGGCCCGCCGCGACCGAGCCGAGCACCGGGTGCGCGCCGAAGTAGCGGGTGACGACGTCGAGGTCGCAGACCTCGCCGATCGAGCGGGCCATCTCGAACGTGTCCTCAAGCTCCCCGAGGGTGTCGGCGTCCGGGTCGCCGGCAACGAGTTCGGGGACGCCGATCAGGTCGA
This sequence comes from Rhodococcus sp. NPDC054953, assembly GCF_053609225.1. Lineage (NCBI taxonomy): Bacteria > Bacillati > Actinomycetota > Actinomycetes > Mycobacteriales > Nocardiaceae > Rhodococcus > Rhodococcus sp. NPDC054953. The sequence goes on from NZ_JBSGXD010000027.1 coordinate 32,520, forward strand.
AGACATGCGAGTCGTCGGGCTCAAACTCCGCCGCGGACAGCGCGGCGACGATCGGCCAGGACGGGTGCTCGGCCAGGTCGTGTTCGGCGCGTCCCCGGACGAAGGCGGCCAATTCGGCGGCCGAGCCGAACCCGTACAGATCCTCCCCGTGGCCGAGGAACGCCTCCCATTCGTCGTCCCCCTCCCGCCAGCGGGGAGCCCACAGGGTGACGAGGTCGCCGTCGGTCAGACCGAGTTGGATCGGGACGATGTCTCCAGCCATGGCGCGAAGCCTAATCGGTGAACCGGCGTGCAAGCGATGCCAGGACCTGTTCGCGTTGGGCTGCGACCAGTTCCGCCGCCCGGGCCGCGGTCTCCACCACCGCCCGCCCCAGGTCACCGGCGTCCACGCCGCCCAACGCCGCCGGCAGCCACAGCCCGCACATGCCGCCGTGCTCGTCCGCCTCCACGCTCACCAGGCCGGACGGATGCGTGACCCGGGCCCGCGCCGTCGTCAGCTGGTGCAGCGCCTCCTCGAGGTCCGCGAGCCGCGTCCCCGCCCGGGTGACCACCGCGCCCATCGGGCGCCCGCTCGCGCCGCTCACAGCGGTCGCAGCCAGGTCGGCGGCACGGGCCCGTCGGCCGCGTCGCGGTCCTGCACGGACGCCATTGCGTCCCGGGTCGGCAGCCCGAGCCGGTCGAGGATGTCCGGCGGGACCCCGGCCGCCGCGAGGTCGTCGCGGCGGCGGGCCTTCGCCTCCGCCGCCGCCGACCGGCACATCTCGAGGATCGCGGCTGCCAGTTCGCCTCCGCCGTAGCGCAATTCCCGCTGGTCGATGCGCAGGTCGAGCGGCTGCCCGCGGTCGGTCGCCGTGACCGTGACGGTGCCGCGCCGGTTCGACGCGGACGCGACCGCGACGTCGTCGGGTGCCGGTGCCGGTGCGGCCTGCTCGCCGCCCGGCGTGCGGTCGTCGGTGGGCGGGGCAGCGGGGGCGCCGAGCACGCCGTCGACCGGGACGCCCGGCCCGAACGGGGTGCTCACGCGGTCGGCCGGTAGAAGCCGTGGAAGCTCATCCCGATGTTGTCGGTGCGGACGGAGCTGACCTGGACCGGGTCGCCCGCCTCGACCATCTGACCATTCCCGATCACCATCGCGACGTGGCCGTCCCAGACGGCCAGGTCACCGGGCCGCAGATCGGACGGGTCCACCGCGGAGCCGACGGACTGCTCCTGCGCGAGCCGCGGAATGTCCACCCCGGCCTCGCCGTACGCCCACTGCGTCAGGCCCGAACAGTCCAGCCCCTGACCCGGTGTGGTGCCGCCCCACGAGTACGGCACCCCCTGCTGGCTCAGCGCGTTGCGGACCGCGTCCGCCGCCTCGCGGTTCGGTGCCATCGCGGTGCTGCCGTCGGGCAGGAACACCTCGACGCCGCTGCTGCCCAGCGGGTCGGAACTGCTGCCGCCCCGCACGCCGGCCGCCTGCGGCTGCGCGCCGCCGCGGCCGGCCCCCAACGCGCCCGCGAAGTCCGAATATCCGGGGTTCGACGGCGATCCCGCGGCCGCGGCATCGGCGAACCCGCGTGCGAACCCGCCGAACGCGTCGCCGCGCTGCTGCAGCCCGGCCAGCGGCACCGCCGGGCCGGACGAGGCGGGCCGCACCACGGCCTCCGCGGTCCCCGCATTGGCCGGGGCGACCCCCGGATCCGGAGCCGTCAACCGCGTCATCGCGGCCGTGTGCACAGCGAGCTCGGAGCGGACCCGGGCCACCACCGCCAACCCCCGGGAGAGGTGGTCGATCGCGGCCGCGACGATCATGAGCTGCCCCGCCGGGGTCGTCACCGCCGGGCCAGCCGCGACGGCGGTCGACACGAACGACGCCGCGATGCCCTGCAACTCGGCGAGGCCGGCGCCCACGTCCCCGGACGCCGCGGTCAGCACCGTCGCGATCTCCGTGCCCCGCTCGGAGAGCTGCACCTGCTGGATCTGCGCCTGCCCGCCCTTCGAGGCCGCCGCATCGGCGGCGCTGCCCGACCAGGCCCCGCCGAGCTCGGCGAGGCCGAGTTTGCCGATGGCGTAGGCGGAGTCGAGGGCGGCGGACGCGATCGTCAACGCCTCCGGCGGGCCGTTGGGCGGCACCACGCCGGTGCCGAACGTGTCCAGCAGGTCCGTCAACGGCCGGGTCAGCAGGTCGAGTCCGATCACCGTCACACCCCCAGCCCGGTGCCGGTGGCGGCGAGGCCGCCCGCGGCCCCCGCGTCGGCCTCGTCGTAGGCGGCCGCCGACGACGCCGCGGCGGCACCCATGCTGTCCAGGGTGTCGGCCAGGGAGCCGAGGGCGGCGGTGTGTGCGGCGTGCGCGGCGGCGAACGCGGCAAGGAAGTCACCGCCGATCAGACCGAACACCGGTGTCAACACCCCGGGGCCGACCGCGGCCGCCCCCACCGCCGCCTGGCGAACCCCGGCCGCCATCGTCGTTGCCGTCGCGCCGAACGCGCGGATGCCGTCGGTTGCCGCTGCGAACTCGGTCATGGCCCGATCCCCCCGTTTCTCGTCGCGGCCACCCCGGTCCCGTCCCACCCGGGGCCGCCGCACCCGACCCGTCACGACATTGGACGCATCGGTTCCCGATCCGGTTCCCGGCGGAGGCGATGCCGCCGATGGCGCGACGGCCCGGGGCCGACTGCCTATCCTGAAGCGCATGGACACGCAGGTGGTCGACCATCCACTGGCCGCGGCACGTCTGACCACGATGCGCGACGAACGCAGCAGCAACCTGGCGTTCCGCGCTGCGCTGCGCGAGCTGACCCAGATGCTGATCTACGAGGCCATCCGCGGCGCCGCCGTCGAGGAGTTCGACATCGCCACCCCGGTCGCCCCGGCCCGCGGCGTCCGCCTCGCCCACCCGCCGCTGCTCGTGCCGGTCCTGCGCGCCGGGCTCGGCATGGTCGAGCAGGCCAGTCTGACCATCCCACAGTCCCAGGTCGGGTTCGTCGGCGTGGCGCGCGACGAGCAGACCCACAGCCCGATCGCGTACCTGGAATCGCTGCCCGCCGACCTCTCCGGCATCCCCGTCTACGTGCTCGACCCGATGCTCGCGACCGGCGGGTCGATGGTGCACACCCTGGAACTGCTCGCCGACCGCGGTGCCACCGACATCACCGCGGTCTGCGTGGTTGCCGCGCCGCAGGGTGTTGCTGCACTGGAGAACTCGGGCCTGCCCGTCCGCCTCGTCACCGCGAGCATCGACGACGGCCTGAACGCGGACGCCTACATCGTTCCCGGCCTCGGCGACGCGGGCGACCGCCAGTTCGGCCCCCGCAACATCTGAGCCGCGCCCCGCGCCCGTGCGCGATTTTTACCCCGATCGGGGGAAAAATCGCGCACAGTCGCGGAGCGACCTGGCGGCGGCCGCGCGGGCGCGGGGCAGGTCGGCGGGCCCGTCGACCGGCTCGACGACCTCGAGATAGCACTTGAGCTTCGGTTCGGTCCCGGACGGCCGCACCACCACCCGGAGGCGCTCGCCGGTCAGGATCACGGCGTCGGTGGCCGCCTGGCCGCGGCGGTGCAGCAGGTCCTCCGCGACCACCGGCGCGCCCGCGACCTCGGTGGGGAGATCGGTGCGGAACCGCGCCATGATCGCGGCCACCTCCTCGACCCGCGCGACCCGGCGAGACACCTGGCTGGTGGCATGCACGCCGAACTCGACGGCGAGGTCGTCCAGCGCGTCCTGCAGGGTCCGGCCCGCCGCCTTCAGGGTCGCGGCCAGCCCCGCGGCGACGACCGCGGCGGAGATGCCGTCCTTGTCCCGCACCGCGTCCGGGTCGACGCAGTGCCCGACCGCCTCCTCGTAGGCGTACACCAGGCCGCTGCCCGCGCGGACCAGCCACTTGAAGCCGGTCAGGGTCTGCGCGAACCGGGCGCCGCGGGCGGACGCGATGCGCTCAAGCAGCTGCGAGGACACGATCGTCGTCGCCACCAGGGGATCGGCGCCGTCGGGTTGCCGCGCGAGCAGGTGCGCACCGAGTAGGGCCCCGGTCTCGTCGCCGGTGAGCATCCGCCAGCCGGTCGCCGTCGGGATCCCCACGGCGCACCGGTCCGCGTCCGGGTCGAGGGCGATCGCCAGATCCGCCTCCACCCGCGACGCGAGGTCCAGCAGGGCGTCGGTCGCGCCGGGCTCCTCGGGATTCGGGAAGGCGACGGTCGGGAAGCTCGGATCGGGAGCGAACTGGCTTGCGACGGTGTGTATCTCGGTGAACCCAGCCGCCCGAAGGGCCTCGACGGCCAACGGCCCGCCGACACCGTGCAGCGGCGTCAATGCGATCCGCAGCTCCCGCGCGGGACCGGCGGGCAGGGTCGATACCCGGGCCAGGTAGTCCCGGACCAGGGGGTGCTCCGTCGGCCGCACGGGGGTGCGCGGGACGTCGACCGCCCGCCCGATCCCGGCGATCGCGGCCTCGATCTCCCGGTCCGCGGGCGCGACCAGCTGGGCACCGCCGTCGAGGTACACCTTGTAGCCGTTGTCGCCCGCCGGGTTGTGCGAGGCGGTGATCTGCACGCCGAGCTGCGCACCGAGGGCCCGGACCGCGTAGGCGACCAGCGGGGTTGGCGTCGGGCCCGGCAGCATCACCACCGGGAATCCCGCCGCGGCAAGCACTTCCGCTGCCACGGTCGCGAAGGCCGCGCTGCCGTGGCGGGCGTCGCGACCGACCACGACGGTGGATCCGCCGAGGCATCTCGCCTGCAACCAGGCGGCGATCCCGGCGGTGGTGCGGGTGACGACGGCGACGTTCATGCCGTTCGGCCCGGCCCGGACCGGACCCCGCAGGCCCGCGGTGCCGAAGGTCAGCGGGGCGGAGAAGCGTTGCGCCAGTTCGTCTGCGGGGAGGCTGGCGAGCTCGGCGCGGTCGGCGGCGTCGGGATCGCCCGTGATCCAGGCGGCGACCCGCTCGGGCAGGTCACCGGTCACAGCGCCGTCACCAGCTCGCGCAGCAGTTCACCGATGCGACCGGCGGACGCGGCGCCAGCGGCGAGGACCTCGGCGTGGTCGAGCGGCGCGCCGGTGATACCCGCCGCGAGATTGGTGACCAGGGAGATGCCGAGCACCTCCGCGCCAGCCGCTCGGGCGGCGATCGTCTCGTGCACGGTGGACATGCCGACCAGGTCGGCGCCGAGGGTGCGGAGCATCCGGATCTCGGCGGGCGTCTCGTAGTGCGGGCCGGGCAACCCGGCGTACACGCCCTCCTCGAGGGTCGGCTCGATGGACCTGGCCAGGGACCGCAGCCGCGGCGAGTAGGCGTCGACGAGGTCGACGAATTGCGCTCCGACCAGCGGGGATCGTGCGGTCAGGTTCAGATGGTCGCCGATCAGGACGGGCTGGCCGACCCGCATGCCCGCGCGGATGCCGCCCGCCGCGTTGGTCAGGACCACCGTCGCGGTGCCCGCGGCGATCGCGGTCCGGACCGGGTGCACCACCCGGGAGAGGTCGTGGCCCTCGTAGGCGTGGGTACGGCCGAGGAGTATCAGCACCCGGGCCCCGCCGACCGGGACGGAGAGCACCGTGCCCGCGTGCCCGGCCGCCGACGGGGCGGCGAAGCCGGGGAGATCGGACATCGGCACCGCCGCGCTCGGGGTTCCGAACGCGTCGGCGGCGGCCCGCCACCCGGAACCGAGGACGATCGCGACTTCGTGCTTCGCGACGCCGGTCCGCTCACCGAGGACCCGTGCGGCCTGCTCTTCGAGGCTTCCCATGACGGCACACGCTACTCGGCGACAACGGAAGTTACCGGCAGGTAGTATTCGGGCATGCCCTATCTCGAGCGCGACGGCGACGTCCACATCCTGCACCTCGGTGACCGGGGGCAGACCGACACCGAGAACCGCTTCCACCCGGACTGGATCGACGCGTTCCACACGACCATCGACGAGGTCCTCGCCGTCGACGGCCCGGCCGCGCTGGTGGTGACCGCGACCGGCAAGTTCTTCACCAACGGCCTCGACACCGACTGGCTGTTCGCCAACCTCGGCGAGATCCACGGCTACCTCGACCGGGTCCACACCGTCTTCACCCGGCTGCTGACCCTCCCGATGGTCACCGTCGCCGCGGTCGGCGGGCACGCGTTCGGGGCGGGTGCGATGCTCGCCGCGTCCTGCGACCAGCGGGTGATGCGCGCCGACCGCGGGTTCTGGTGCCTGCCGGAGGCCAAGCTGAACATGCCGTTCACGGTCGGGATGAACGCGCTGATGACGCAGCACCTGCCGCGGCAGACGGCCGTCGAGGCGATGACCACCAGCCGCCGCTACGGCGGGCCCGACGCGCTCGCCGCGGGCATCGTCAACGAGATCGTCGATGGGGACGGGGTGCTCGCGGCCGCCGTCGCCCGCGCCGCGGCGGGCACCGCGCTGCGCGGACCGAACCTCGGCCGGATCAAGGCCGACATTCACGCCCCGATCCTGGCCGCGCTGGCCACCAGGACCGACCCGTCCAACCTCGCCTTCGGATAGGAGTCCGCAGGGCCCGGGGTGCCGCACCAGTGCGGCTGCGTCCGGGGCCGCACCAGTGCGGCTGCGGGGCAGCGTGAGTGAGACACTGGAGCCGTGACCCCGGACGTGGACGACGCGCTCACCGCCGCGCAGGCGGACCTGCTCGCGTTGTCCCATTCCCTGCACGCGGAGCCGGAGCTGGCGTTCGCCGAGCATCGCAGTGCCGCGAAGGTCGCGGACGTGTTGTCCCACCACGGGTTCGACGTCACCACGCCCTACGCGGACCTGCCGACCGCACTGTGCGCCGAGTTCGGCAGCGGGGACCTGGTCGTCGGGGTGTTCGCCGAGTACGACGCCCTGCCCGAGATCGGGCACGCCTGCGGGCACAACATCATCGCCGCGGCCGCGGTCGGGGCTGGCATCGCGCTCGCCCCGCTCGCGGACCGGCTCGGGATCACGATCCGGGTGATCGGCACCCCCGCGGAGGAGACCGGCGGCGGCAAGGTCCTGATGCTCGAACGCGGCGTCCTCGACGACCTGGCGATGGCGTTGATGGTGCACCCGGGTCCGGAGGACATCGCCGGTGCCCGGTCGCTGGCGATGGCGGACGTCGCCGTCACGTTCAGCGGTCGGGAGGCGCACGCGTCCGCCGCGCCGCAGCACGGCCGCAACGCCGCCGACGCCGCCACCGTCGCGCAGGTCGGTCTCGGGTTGCTGCGCCAGCACCTGGCGCCCGACCAGCAGCTGCACGGGATCGTCAGCGACGGGGGAGCGGCACCGAACATCGTGCCCGCCCGCACCGAGATGCTGTACTACCTGCGTGCGGACACCTCGCGGTCGCTCGCCGAACTCACCGAGCGGGCCTTCGCGTGTTTCCAGGCGGGCGCGCTCGCGGCGGGCTGCACACACGACATTCGCACGGTGTCACCGAATTACGCGGAACTTCGCCCGGACCCCTGGCTGGTCGGGGCGTACCGGGAACTGATCGAGACGATGGGCCGCAGTCCGCTGCCCCCCGACCGGGAAGGAACGCGCCCGTTGGGCAGCACCGACATGGGAAACGTGACGCAGGTGATTCCGGGGATCCACCCGGTGATCGGGATCGAGTCGAACGGTGCGGTGACGCATCAGCCGGAGTTCGCCGCCGCGTGTGTGACCGCCTCCGCGGATCGGGCGGTGCTCGACGGTGCCCGGGCGCTGGCCGGGACCGCGCTCGCGGCCGCCGGTGACCGGGCGCAGCGGGACCGACTGCTCGCCGCGGTGCAGCGGCGCGCGGCGGGAGCGGCGTCGTGAGCAGCTGGATCGACCGCTGGGTCGACGCGCACACGACCGACCTGTCGGCCTGGCGCAGGCACATCCACGCCAACCCCGAGCTGGCCAGGCAGGAGTTCGCCACCACCGAGTTCGTGGCCCGCAAGCTGACCGCGGCCGGCCTCGAACCGCGAATCCTGCCCGGCGGCACCGGTCTCACCTGCGATATCGGCCCGGACGGCCCGCGGGTGGCGCTGCGCGCCGACATGGATGCGCTGCCCCTGCAGGAGGACACCGGTGCCGCCTATTCGTCCACCGTTCCCGGCATCTCCCACGCGTGCGGACACGATGCGCACACCACCATCCTGCTCGGTGCCGGGCTGGCGTTGACGCAGTCCCCGGAGCCGCTTCCGTACGGTGTCCGGCTGGTGTTCCAGCCCGCCGAGGAGGTGATGCCGGGCGGCGCGCTCGACGTCGTCGCCAGCGGCGCGATGAAGGATGTGTCGAGAATCTTTGCGCTGCACTGCGACCCGCGCCTTGCCGCGGGCCGGGTCGGGGTGCGTCTCGGCGCGATCACCTCCGCGGCGGACACCGTTGAGCTGCTGCTCGACTCGCCGGGCGGGCACACCTCCCGCCCGCACCTGACCACCGATCTGGTGTACGCCCTCGGCACCGTCATCACCGGACTGCCCGGCATGCTGAGCCGGCGCGTCGACCCGCGGACCGGAACGGTCATGGTGTGGGGCGCCGTCAACGCCGGGCAGGCGCCGAACGCGATCCCGCAGTCCGGACGCCTGGTCGGCACGGTGCGCACCGGCAACCACGACACCTGGTTGCTGCTCGAACCGCTAGTCCGGGAGATCGTGGACGGCCTGCTCGCCCCGACCGGCGTCCGGTACGAGCTGAACTACCGGCGGGGGGTGCCGCCCGTCGTCAACGACGAGGTCTCCACCCGGATGCTTGAGCACGCCATCTCCCAGTTGGGTCCCGACGCGCTGTCGGACACTCCGCAATCCGGTGGGGGCGAGGACTTCTCGTGGTACCTCGAGGAGGTTCCCGGCGCGATGGCGCGGCTCGGGGTGTGGTCCGGGGTCGGCCCGCAACTCGACATCCATCAGCCGACCTTCGACCTCGACGAGCGGGCCCTCGGGGTGGGGGTGCGGGTGCTCGCGAACCTCGCGGTCGCTGGCGAGCCGACGCTGCCCTAGGGCATGTCTCCCAATCCCCCATTTCGGCGCCCCTGGCGTCCAATCGCCGCCCAGCGGCGTTGTCGTCGGCGCCGATACAACAGCGGTATCGGCTTCTCCTCCGCCTTGCCGGACGACAATTGTCCGGCCAGGTGCATCCGAGAGGGATTAGGAGACACGCCCTAGCCCCCGTAGCCGGGGGTGCCCGGGCCGACGTTGCGGCTGTTGCGGGTCCGCAGTTCGCGGACGTACTCGGCGGGGGCGCCCGCGATCTCCGCCGCGTCGGCCATCACGCCGAGGTAGCGGGCGGACGGCAGGCCGCCCTCGTAGGCGTCGAGCACGTACAGCCAGGCGAGCGCCGACTCGCCGGTATCCGTGTCGACGCGGAGCCGGATCTTGCGGTGCATGCCGAACTCGGATCCCTCCCAGCGGTCCAGGCTTGCCTCGTCCTCGTCCGGCACGTCGTAGAGCACGACGAACACCCGCGAGTCGGGGTCCTCAACCACCGTCGCGAGCGCACCCTCCCAGCCGATGTCGCCGCCGCTGAACGTCAGCCGCCAGCCGTTCAGCCAGCCGGTACCCGCCATCGGCGAATGCGGGCAGCGCTGGAGCATCTGCTCCGGGTGCATGTTGGATCCGTACGCGGCGTAAATCGGCACGCGGAAAGCGTAGACCGTGCGCGAACCGACCTCGAACCGTACACAGCACAATCGGCCCCGTTCGGCGCATCGGCGGCTCGTCGGCGTGCGCGTGCACGGTCCGGTGGAATAGCGTGGATGCACCGAGAACTGTGCACACGCTGCCGAAACATGGAGGACGCATGACCCGGATCGTGATCATTGGCGGCGGGCCCGCCGGCTACGAGGCGGCCCTGGTCGCGGCGCAGCACGGGGCGACGGTCGCCCTGGTCGATTCGGACGGCGTCGGCGGCGCGTGCGTGCTGTGGGACTGCGTTCCGTCGAAGACGTTCATCGCGTCCACCGGCGTCCGGACCGACATGCGTCGCGCCACCGACCTGGGGATCGCCCTCGACCCGTCGCAGGCGACGATCGCGCTTCCACAGATCCATGCCAGGGTGAAGAGCCTTGCGCAGGCGCAGTCCGCGGACATTCGGGACAAGCTGCGGACCGCGGGCGTGGAACTGCTCGCGGGCACCGCCGAACTGATCGACCCGGTGATCGGCATGGCCACACACCACGTCCAGGCGACCCTCGCCGACGGCGACGAGCGCGTGCTCGAGGCGGACGTCGTGCTGATCGCGACCGGTGCGTCGCCGCGGGTGCTGGCCGGCGCCGAGCCGGACGGTGACCGGATCCTGAACTGGCGTCAGCTCTACGACCTCGAGGCCCTGCCGGAGCATCTCGTCGTCGTCGGCTCCGGTGTCACCGGCGCCGAGTTCGTCTCGGCCTACACCGAGATGGGTGTGCGGGTGACGATGGTCTCGAGCCGGGACCGGGTGCTGCCGCACGAGGACGCGGACGCCGCGATGGTCCTCGAGGAGGCGCTGTCCGAACGCGGTGTCACCCTGGTCAAGCACGCGCGGGCGGACGCCGTCGAGCGCACCGGGGACGGCATCGTCGTGCGACTGTCCGACGGTCGCGCGGTCACCGGCAGCCACGCCCTGATGACGGTGGGCTCCACCCCGAACACCTCCGGTCTCGGCCTGGAGAAGGTCGGCATCGAACTCGACCGAGGCGGCTACCTGCGGGTGGATCGGGTCTCCCGCACCCGAGTCTCCGGCATCTACGCGGCCGGTGACTGCACCGGCCTGCTGCCGCTGGCGTCGGTGGCGGCGATGCAGGGCCGGATCGCGATGTACCACGCGCTCGGTGAGGGCGTGAGCCCGATCAAGCTCAAGACGGTCGCGTCGGCGGTGTTCACCAGGCCCGAGATCGCCAACGTCGGTGTCAGCCAGGCCTCGATCGACAACGGTGAGGTGCCCGCGCGCACGGTGATGCTGCCGCTGAACACCAACCCGCGGGCCAAGATGTCCAGCCTGCGACGAGGTTTCGTGAAGATCTTCTGCCGCCCCGCGACCGGCGTGGTGATCGGTGGTGTGGTGGTCGCGCCGACCGCCTCCGAGCTGATCCTGCCGATCGCGATCGCCGTGCAGAACAACCTGTCGGTGAACGATCTCGCGCAGACGTTCTCGGTGTATCCGTCGCTGTCCGGGTCGATCACCGAGGCCGCGCGGCAGCTGATGCGGCACGACGATCTGGACTGATCTGTCCGACATGTGGGATCAATGGTTCACATGTCGAACGCGGTGATGCAATAGTGGAAGGCGGCCGGCACCCCCGGCCGCCTTCCGTGCCTCCCGCCCGTGGATCCGCCGGCGACAGGTCTCTTCACGCCTTGTCCCCGCTTGCCGATTCCCCGGAGGATCCCGTGTCCCCAGTCCTCGCGCGCAGCATGGCCGCACTCCGTTCGTCCGCCATTCGTGACCTCCTCGCGGTGACCGCCCGCCCCGAGGTCATCGGCCTCGCAGGCGGCCTTCCCGACCCGAATCTCGTTCCACTCCAGAGAATTCGAGATGCCACCATGCGAGCGCTCGCGACGGCCGACGCGCTGCAGTACACCGAGACCGCGGGACTGCTCGCGCTGCGCGAGGTGATCGCACACCGTGAGTCGGCGCACCGTCCCTGCCGGGTGGACGTGGCCGACGTCGCCGTCACCCACGGCTCCCAGCAGGGGCTGAGCCTGCTCGCTCAGGTGCTCATCGATCCCGGCGCAACCGTCGTCGTCGAGGAACCTGCGTACCCCGGCGCCCTGCAGGTGCTGCGGGCGGCCCAGGCGCGGATCGTGACCGTTCCCCTGGACGAGGACGGCATGCGCGTCGATCTACTGGCCGACCTGCTCGAATCGGGGGAGCGGCCGGTGTTCGTGCACACCGTCAGTACCTTCCACAACCCGCGTGGGGTGACGCTGTCCGCGCCGCGTCGACAGGAGCTCGTGGCACTTTCCGAGCGATTCGGGTTCCACGTCGTCGAGGACGACCCGTACGGAGAGCTGTACTACACCGGTCGGCCACCGGAACCCGTTGCCGCGCTGTCGGATCGGGTGATTCGGCTGTTCAGCGTGTCGAAGATCCTCGCGCCTGCCCTTCGCGTGGGGTGGATGGTCGCCCCGCGCGAGATCCGTGCCGCAGTCGAACTCGTCAAGCAGGGCGCGGACCTGTGCGATTCCCGACTGACCCAGCAGGTGGTCGCAGAACTGCTCGCTGACGGGCCGTGGCTCGACGACCACCTCGCCTGCCTGCGGGCCGATTACGGTCGGCGCGCCGACACGCTGGGTGCTGCGGTCCGGCGCGAGTTCGGCGGCGCCGCGACACTGTCCCCGATCGGCGGCGGAATGTTCGGCTGGCTCGAATTCCACGACGGCACCGACACCGACGCCCTGCTCACGGCGGCACTCGATCGCGGAGTCGCCTTCGTCCCGGGCTCCGCCTTCGCCGTCGGGGCCGGGGATAGTGCGCGCCTGTGCTTCACGACGAACACCGCCGACCGACTGGAGGAGGCAGTCGCCCGGCTCGCGGCTGCCCATGCCTGCTGAGCGGCCTCTGCCCGGTTCCCTGACGTCACATTCGGACACTTGGCGATACCCGATGTGACATCAGGGAGCGGACCCTGGGTCAGTCGACCCAGTCGTAGGTGCGCTCGACGGCCTTGTTCCACCCCGCGTACAACCGGTCCCGCTGCTCGGCGGGCATGGTCGGGGTCCAGGTGCGGCCGATCTCCCAGTTTGCCCGGATGTCCGCCTCCGAACTCCAGAACCCGACGGCAAGACCGGCGGCGTAGGCGGCGCCGAGCGCGGTGGTCTCGTTGACGATCGGCCGGATCACCGGGACGTCGAGGATGTCCGCCTGGAACTGCATCAGCGTCTCGTTGAGCACCATGCCGCCGTCGACCTTCAGTGACGTGAGGGCGACGCCGGAGTCGGCTTCCGCGGCCTCGATCACCTCGCGGGTCTGAAAGGCGGTGGCCTCCAATGCGGCCCGAGCCAGGTGCCCCTTGTTCACGAATCGGGTTAGGCCGACGATGGCGCCGCGCGCGTCGGCACGCCAGCGTGGCGCGAATAGCCCGGAGAAGGCGGGCACGATGTAGGCGCCGCCGTTGTCCGGGACCGTGGCCGCCAGCGCCTCCACCTCGGTCGCCGAGCCGATGATGCCGAGGTTGTCCCGCAGCCACTGCACCAGCGACCCGGTGACCGCCACCGAACCCTCCAGCGCGTACACCGGCGGGGCGTCGCCGATCCGGTAGCACAGTGTCGTCAGCAGTCCGTGTCCGCTGTGCACCGGCGTCGTTCCGGTGTTGAGCAGCAGGAAGTTTCCGGTGCCGTAGGTGTTCTTCGCCTCGCCCGGGCTCAGGCACGCCTGCCCGAAGGTGGCGGCCTGCTGGTCGCCGAGGATGCCGGCGATCGGGACGCCTGCCAGGGTGCCGCGCTCCCGGCAGGTGCCGTACGACGCCGAGGAACTGCGGATCTGCGGCAGCATCGACATCGGGATCCGCAGGTCGGCGCAGATCTGTTCGTCCCAGTCGAGTGTCGTCAGGTCCATCAACATGGTCCGGGACGCGTTGGTGACGTCGGTCGCGTGCACCCCGCCGTCCGGTCCGCCGGTCAGGTTCCACAGGATCCAGCTGTCCATCGTGCCGAAGCACAGCTCGCCCGCCTCGGCGCTGGCCCGCACCCCGTCCACGTTGTCGAGGATCCAGCGCAGCTTCGGACCCGAGAAGTACGTCGACAGCGGCAGTCCGGTGACCTTCCGGTACCGGTCCGGGCCCATCCCGGCGGCGAGTCGCTCGCACAACTCGTCGGTCCGGGTGTCCTGCCACACGATCGCGTTGTGCACCGGCACGCCGGTGGCGCGGTCCCACACGACGGTGGTCTCGCGCTGGTTGGTGATGCCGACCGCGGCGATGTCGTCGCGGGTGAGGTCCTTCTTCGCGAGCGCGGCGGCGACAACCTCCCTGGTGCTGCGCCAGATCTCGGCGGCGTCGTGCTCGACCCAGCCGGCCCGCGGGAAGATCTGGCGGTGTTCCTGCTGCGCGGAGGTGACAACACGGCCGCCGTGATCGAAGATCATGCAGCGACTCGACGTGGTGCCCTGGTCGATGGCGGCGACATACACGCCTCGAAGCTACTAGCCTGGACGCTGATCCGCCGACATAAGGAGCTCGCATGGGCACGGTGCCGGAACACGATCTGCCGGGACGAGGGGGTCCGCACGCGACCGCATCGCTCGGACCCGAGCAGCGGGCGCGGGCCTGGGAGGACCTGCAGGCCGACCAGTTCGACGTGGTGGTCGTCGGTGGCGGCGTCGTCGGGGCGGGCGCGGCGCTCGACGCGGCGACCCGCGGGCTGAAGGTCGCGCTCGTCGAGGCCAGGGACTACGCGTCCGGCACGTCGTCCCGGTCGTCGAAGATGTTCCACGGCGGTCTGCGGTATCTTGAACAGCTCGAATTTGGTTTGGTCCGTGAGGCGTTGCGGGAACGCGAACTGTCGCTGACGACGCTGGCGCCGCACCTGGTGAAACCACTCGAGTTTCTGTTCCCGCTGATGCACCGGATCTGGGAGCGCCCGTACATGGCGGCCGGGATTTTCCTGTACGACCAGATGGGGGGCGCCAAGTCGGTTCCCCCGCAGAAGCATTTCACCCGGTCGGGGGCGTTGCGTCGCGCACCGGGCCTGAGGCGGAACTCCCTCGTCGGCGGCATCCGCTACTACGACACCGTCGTCGACGACGCCCGGCACACGATGACGGTCGCCCGCACGGCAGCGCACTACGGCGCGGTGGTGCGCACCTCAACTCAGGTGGTCGGGTTCCTGCGCGAGGCCGATCGGGTTTCCGGTGTGCGGGTGCGGGATTCGGAGGATGGCAGGACCGCGGAGGTGCGCGGTCACGTCGTGATCAACGCGGCCGGGGTGTGGACCGACGAGATCCAGGCCCTGTCGAATCAGCGCGGCAGGTTCCGGGTGCGCGCCAGCAAGGGCGTGCACATCGTGGTGCCGCGGGACCGGATCGTCAGCGAGGCGGCGATCATCCTGCGCACCGAGAAGTCCGTGCTGTTCGTCATCCCGTGGGGCGGGCACTGGATCATCGGCACCACCGACACCGACTGGAACCTTGACCTCGCGCACCCGGCGGCGACGAAGGCCGACATCGACTACATCCTCGGGCACGTCAACAAGGTGCTGGTCACCCCGCTCACCCACGACGACATCGACGGGGTCTACGCGGGCCTGCGCCCCCTGCTCGCCGGCGAGTCGGACGAGACGTCGAAGCTGTCGCGGGAGCATGCGGTGGCGCGGGTGGCGCCGGGGATGGTCGCGATCGCCGGCGGCAAGTACACCACCTATCGGGTGATGGCCGAGGACGCCGTCGACCTGGCCGCCGAGGACGTTCCGGCGCGGGTCGCCCCGTCGATCACCGAGAAGGTGCCGCTGCTCGGCGCCGACGGCTACTTCGCGCTCGCCAACCAGACCGTGCAGGTGGGGCAGGTCTACGGGCTGCACCCGTACCGGGTCAAGCACCTCCTCGACCGGTACGGCTCGCTGATCCATGAGGTGCTCGAACTGGGTTCGCGCACACCGGAACTGCTGCAGCCCATCACCGACGCCCCGGATTATCTCCAGGTCGAGGCGGTGTACGCGGCCAGCCGCGAGGGGGCGCTGCACCTGGAGGACATCCTCGCCCGCCGCATGCGGATCTCGATCGAGTACCCGCACCGCGGCGTCAACTGCGCGGAGCAGGTGGCGGAGCTGGTGGCGCCGGTGCTGGGGTGGGATCGGGCGGCGATCGATCGGGAGGTCGCGACCTATCGGGCACGGGTGGAGGCGGAGATCGCGTCGCAGCGGCAACCGGACGACGAGTCCGCGGACGCGTTGCGGGCCGCTGCGCCGGAGGCGCGCGCGGAGATCCTGGAGCCGGTGCCGATCGCGCGGTGACCGTCAGTGCGTGAGGATCAGCTTGATCGCGACGACCCCGACGGCGAGGACGCCGAGCACGAGCGAGGCGAGCAGGGTGTTGCGGGTGGGGCGTTCGCCGCGCAGCCGGGTGATCACGTAGGTGATGCCGGTGATGCGGGTGACGACCCAGATCTCGGCGAGCAGCAGTGCCGTGCCCAGTTCGAGCCAGCCGAGCCCACCCATGCCGACCACCACGGCGGGGATCACCCCGGACGTGAGTACCGGGACGGAGTCCCGCAACTCCTGGATCCGCTCGACCGGGGTCAGGGAGCGGCCCATCCGGGTGCTGCGGCCGACGGACTCGGCGAACGCGTGCGCGACGAACGTGGACAGCGAGGTGCCGATGACCACCAGACCCGCGTGCGTGACCGTCGTGTTGTTCAACGGGATCAGGGCGGTCAGGACCAGGATGTTCCCGTAGACGTACGCGCTGATGCGGCTGGCGTAGTCCTCGACGGGCAGCGGCGGGCGCGGCATGCCGTCCACTGTCCCACGGGCACCGCGGTCAGCCGGTGAGGCCCGCGGTGAGGGTACGGATGCAGCGGGCGGCGATGTCCGCGGGCGTCCCGGCATCCCCCGGCCCGTCCCCGGTGCCCGCCCAGGTCTGCAGCGCCAGCCGCATCGCGGTGTTGCCCGCGACCGCGGTCAGGCGCACCTCGAGCGGATCGGCGTCCGGGCCCATCAGGTCGCCGAGGATCCGCACCAGGGATTCCTCGGTGTTGTGCACGACCCGGAACCACACCGATTCGAGGGCCGCGTCCCCGGGAACCGCGCGCAGCAGGTCCCGGCCGAGGCGCAGCGAGTCCAGCTCGCCGGGGTCGGCGCGGGTCAGGGCGCGGCGCGCGGTGTCCTCGAGGGCGCGGGCGGCCGGGGTGCCGGCCGGGGTCGCGGCGAGATCGGCCAGCCAGCCGGCGACGCCGATGGTCAGCAGCGGGGTCACCGCCTCCTCCTTGGTGCGGAAGTACCGGTAGAACGTCCGCAGCCCGATCCCGGCCGCGCTGGCGATGTCCTCGGCGGTGACGCCGCTCGTGCCGCGCCGGGCGAACAGTTCGGCGGCGCGCCGCGCGATCTCGAACTGGGTCTGCGCCTTGCGGCGCTCGGTCAGGGGGCGAGGGGCTGGTGTGGTCGGGTCCGCCATGCACCCATGATGGCACGATGTGCCATTTCGGCGTAGCGTGCAGGGACCGTGTCGGACGGCGATGCGGGTGAACGCGAAGGAGTGCAGCTGATGAATCGCTTCGAGGGTCGCAGGGTGCTCGTCACCGGGGCCGGATCGGGCATCGGGCAGGCGACGGTGGCCCGCATCCTCGCCGAGGGTGGCGTGGTTGCCGCGGCGGACGTGTCCGCGGACGGTCTCGAGGTCACCCGGCAGCGCGCCGAGGACGCGGGCGCCGGGGACCGGCTGAGCACCGTCGTCGTCGATATCTCCGACGAGACGTCGGTGCGCGACAACGTCGGCGGCGCGATCGAGCGGCTCGGCGGCCTGCAGGTCCTCATCAACGCGGCAGGCATCCTGCGCTCCGCGCACACCGCCGAGATGTCGCTCGACTTCTGGAACACGATGATCGGCGTCAACCTCACCGGCACCTTCCTGGTGACGCGGCAGGCGCTGCCCGCGCTGCTCGACAACGGTCAGGGCGTGGTGGTGAACTTCAGCTCCACCTCGGCGCACTTCGCGCACCCGTACATGGCCGCCTACGCCGCGACCAAGGGCGGCATCCGCTCGTTCACCCACGCGATCGCGCTCGAATACGCCAAGCAGGGCCTGCGGGCGGTCGCCGTCGAGCCCGGCTCGATCGCGTCGGGGATGACGTCCAACCCCGGCTTCCCGGAGCAGGGCGTCGATCCGACCCTGATCGGCAAGCTGTACCCGTGGATCGGGGAGGGCTTCGCGCCGCCGGAGGACGTCGCGGGGGTGATCGCGATGCTGGCCTCCGACGACGGGCGCTTCGTCACCGGCACCGAGATCCGCATCGACGGCGGCACCCACATGTGACGGCCCGCGCTGCGGTGTCGGACCCCGGCTCAGGGGAACAGGAGCGTCTCGAGCCGGGGGTCGGCGTGCACCGCCTCGAGCCGGGACCGGTCCGCGGCGGCGACGAGGGTGTGCTCGTCGTCGATCCCCGTTGCCGCGCACCAGCTCCGGTCCCGGGGCCACCAGAAGTTCGGGGTGCGCGAGCGCACCACGCGCCCGCCCGGAACCCGGGTCGCCGCGATCACCTGGTACTCGAGGCCGTCCGGTTCCCGCACCCGCGCGCAGCCCCCGATCTCCTCGTCCAGGAAGCCCGCCCAGCCCGCCCACATCAGCCCCGACCCGGCGTCCGGGAAGTGCTCGTAGAGGGCGGGGACGAGCTCGACCGGAACCGACCCCATCTCCGGTCGGTCGTCGAAGACGCCGTCCACCACCGCGTTCGGGCCGTCGACCGCCGCGACCTGCATGAAGGTGGCGCCGGGCGACAGGGTGGTGCCGCACGCGGCGGCGATGGCGGCCCAGCTCACCGGGGTCGGCTCGGCGCCGCCGTCGAGGTAGGCCGGATGCAGGATCTGCAGCAGGGGCCCGAAGCGGTCCGCCAGCCACCCGCCGCCAGCAAGGGCGTCGGGATAGCGGTACGGGAACACCCATTCCGCCGCCGACGGGTCGGGGTCGCCGATCCACCCGATCGCGGTGTCCGTCATGGACTCAGCATGACGGATCAGGGTGTCCCGGGGTCGGTCAGGATTCGAGAAGCGGGCCGCCCCCGGCGACCGTAGGGTCGGATCGAGCGACCGAACCGAGCGAGGAGACGACATGGCACAGAACGGAAGCGGGTTCTCCGCCGAGGAGCGCGCGGCGATGAAGGAGGCCGCCGCCGAGCGGCGGGCGCAGGCCAAGGCCGACAAGTCCGCGGCGAAGCGGGAACTGAACCTGCAGGGGGTGCTCGACGCGATCGCCGCGATGGAGGACGCCGATCGTGTGCTCGCCGAACGGTTCCACGCGATCGTCACCGAGACCGCACCGGACCTCGAACCCAAGACCTGGTACGGCATGCCCGCCTACGGCAGGGACGGCACCGCGCTGTGCTTCTTCCAGGCCGCGAGCAAGTTCAAGGCCAGGTACGCGACGATCGGGTTCCAGGACACCGCGCGGCTCGACGACGGCGAGTTCTGGCCGACCTCCTTCGCGGTCGTCTCGTTCACCGACGAGGTCGCCGCCCGGGTCAAGGACCTGGTCGCCCGCGCCGTCGAGTGACCCGTCGGCTGGCGTCCCGTGTGGCACCCCCACGCCCCGGTGTCCCCGCGTCGGCGGCGTGGGGACACCGGAGGTCACCGGCCCGCGTAGGACGCCCGCTTGCGCAGTCCGCGCGGTGTCGCCGCGAACCCGGCCTCGACGAGGACGGGTGAGAGCGCGCTGCCGTGCACCGACTCGCCGTCGACCCTCTCGATGACGATCTTCTCCACCCCGCCGCGGTCGACGAGGCCCGCGAGTGCGGCCGCGGCCGCGACCAGCACGGTCGGTTCGTCGGTGAACGTGAGCAGGGTCTTGCCGCCGCGCTCCACGTACAGCGCGAGGCCGCCGTCGACGAGGACGACCATCGCGCCCGCCTTGCGTCCGGGCCGGTGCCCGCCCTCGGTGGCGGGCCACGACAACGCCGCCCCGTACGGGTTCGCCGGGTCGGTCGCCGCGAGCGTCACCGCGGCGGGCGCCGGACGGGCCGTGCCGGGGGAGTCGGCGTGCCCGCGCAGCCGATCGACGACCTCCGACGTCGAGAACTGCGCCGCGCCGAGACCCTCCACGAAATAGCCGCGGCGGGCGCGGCCACTGTCCTCGAAGCCGCGCAGCACCTTGTACATCATCGCGAACCCACCGGGAACGTCCTCCGCGACCACCGACCCGCGGGTGAGCACCCCGTACCGGTCGAGCAGCAGGTCCGCGCGGGCATGCGCGCGGAGGGTGGCGTCGGGTTCCGGGTCGGGCAGCAGCGCCCACCGCCCGCCGACCGTCGGCGGCCCGGTGCGGGACGGCACCGCGGGCCGGGGCAGCGCACGGTACGCGCGGGTCCGCGGCGCCCGCCGCGGCGTTCGATGGCTGGGCGTCGCCCGCGTCGTCCCCGACAGCAACGCCCGCAGCGGCGCGAACGAGTCGCCTGCCAGGTGCCCTGCCCACACCAGCTCCCACAGCGCAGCGACGAGGCCCGCGTCGTCGGTGGAACCGACGTGATCCGACAGCGTGCGGAAGAAGAACGCGCCACCGGTCGCGAGCGCGTCGAGGATGCCGCGGTGCAGGTCGGTGAGGTCGATGTCCTGCGGCGGCGGCAGCGTCAACGGCGCGACGTCGGCGAGATGCAGGCGGATCCAGCCGTCGCTGCCGGAAATCTGCCCGGCGCCTGACCACAGCACCTCCCCGGTCGTGGTCAGCTCGTCCAGCATCGCGGGCCGATAGTCGCGGACCCGGGACGGGAACACCAACGATTCCCAGGCCGACGCCGGAATCGGCACCCCGGCCAGCTGGTCGACGACCGCCGCGACCCCGTCGACGCCGCGCAGCCCGCCGCCGACGTGCTGCCACTCGGGCAGGAAGCGGCCCAGCGCCGCGGGTTCCACCGGTTCGACGTCGCGGCGGGCGGCGGCCAGCGAGCGCCGCCGGACCCGGCGCAGCACCTCCGCGTCGCACCATTCCGAACCCGTTGCCGCCGGCCGGAATTCGCCCTCGACCACCCGCTTCTCCTGCGCGAGTCGGAGCAGGACGTCGCGGACCACCGCGGCGCCGAGGCCGAATCGGGCGGCGGCCTCGGTGACGGTGAACGGCCCGTGCGTGCGGGCATAGCGGCCGATCAGGTCGCCGAGCGGGTCGTCGACCGCCTCGATGAACGCCGCGGGCACACCGATCGGCAGCGGCACCCCGAGCGCGTCCCGCAGCCGGGGCGCATCCTCGACGGCGACCCACCACCGCTGCCTGGCGAACGTCACCCGCATCGCACGCTTGCGGGACTCCAACCCCGCCAACCATTCCCGAGGGTCCGCCACCGTGCGGGCAACGACCTCGGAGTCGGTGAGCGGGCCGAGCAGGCGCAGCAGGTCCGCGACACCCTCCGCGTCGCGGGCGCGGCGGTCCTCGGTGAGCCGCTGCAACTCCCGCTCGGTCCGCTCGATCACCGTCTCGTCGAGCAGTTCACGCAACTCCACCCGGCCGAGCAGCTCCGCGAGCAGTGACTGGTCCAGCGACAGCGCGGCGGCGCGGCGTTCGGCCAGGGGACTGTCACCCTCGTACATGAACGCGCCGACGTAGTCGAACAGCAGGGCCGTCGCGAACGGCGACGGCGACGGCGTCTCCACCTCCACGATCCGGATCCGGCGGCGCCCCACGTCCGTCAACAGCCGCACCAGCGACGGCAAGTCGTACACGTCCTGCAGGCACTCCCGGACCGTTTCGAGGAGGATCGGGAACGTCGGGAACTTGCGTGCCACGTCGAGCAGCTGGGACGCGCGTTGCCGCTGCTGCCACAGCGGCGCCCGCCGCCCCGGGGTGCGGCGCGGCAGCAGCAGGGCGCGGGCCGCGCACTCGCGGAACCGCGACGCGAACAGCGCCGACGATCCGACCTGGTCGGTGACGACATCCTCGATCTCGTCCGCGTCGAAGACGAACAGGTCCGCGCCGGGCGGGTCGTTCTCGGTGTCCGGCAGCCGGACGATGATCCCGTCGTCGGAGGCGGTTGGCGCGGAGTCGATCCCGTACCGCTCCTGCAGGCGGGCGCCGACCGCGAGCGCCCACGGCGCGTGCACCGGCAGGCCGTAGGGGGAGTGCAGCACCAGCCGCCAGTCGCCGAGCTCGTCCCGGAACCGCTCCAGCACCAGCGTCCGGTCGCTCGGAACCTGCCCGGTCGCGGTGGCCTGCTCGTCGACCAGGGCAAGCAGATTGGTCGACGCATTGTCGTCGAGGCCCTGCTCCGCGAACCGCTGCCGCAGCTCCGCCCGGTCACCGAGCGCGGTCTCGCGCAGGAACTCGCCCAGCGCCGCACCGAGTTCCGCGGGCCTGCCCAGCCCGTCGCCGTGCCAGAACGGCAGCCGACCCGGCATCCCGTACGCGGGGGAGACGAGCACCCGGTCGTGGGTGATCTCCTCGATCCGCCAGCTGGTCGCGCCGAGCGCGAAGACATCCCCGACCCGGGACTCGTACACCATCTCCTCGTCGAGCTCGCCGACCCGGGAATGGCCAGGAGCGGAGCCTGCGGAGCGACCAGAGGGCGCAGCGCCGACCATGTAGACGGTGAACAGGCCGCGGTCCGGGATCGCGCCGCCGGAGGTGACGGCGAGGCGCTGCGATCCCGGGCGGCCGGTGAGCACGTCGGCGTCCCGGTCCCACACCAGCCGCGGCCGCAGCTCGGCGAACTCGTCGGACGGGTACCGCCCGGCGAGCAGGTCGAGGGTGGCGTCGAACGCGGAGCGGGGCAGGGTCGCGAAGCTGCCGGTCCGCCGAACCGCGGCGAACCACTCGCCCGCGTCGACCGGGTCCAGCGCGCACACCGCGACGGTGTGCTGGGCGAGAATGTCCAGCGGATTCGCAGGCACCGCAAGGGATTCGATCTTGCCGGTGGTCATCCGCTCCACCGTCACCGCGCAGTGGACCAGGTCGGTTCGGTGCTTGGGGAACAGCACACCGCGGGAGACCTCCCCGACCTGGTGCCCGGCGCGGCCGACGCGTTGCAGTCCGCTCGCCACCGACGGCGGGGCCTCCACCTGGACAACCAGGTCCACCGCTCCCATGTCGATGCCGAGTTCCAGGCTGGAGGTGGCAACCACGCAGCGCAGCCGCCCCGACTTCAGGTCGTCCTCGATCAGCGCGCGCTGGTCCTTGCTGACCGAGCCGTGGTGGGCGCGGGCGAGCAGCGGGTCGGCGCCGTGGATCACCTCCGTCGACGCCCCCAGCTGCGCAGGGGGTGCGTGCACCGACTCGGCCGGGGTGCCGAGCCGCGTGGCGTACACCTCGTTGAGCCGGGCCGTCAGCCGCTCGGCGAGCCGACGGGAATTGGCGAACACGATCGACGAGGAGTGCGCGAGCACCAGGTCGACGATCTGCTCCTCGACGTGCGGCCAGATCGAGCCCTGCCGCGGGGCGGGCGCGGACGACATCGCAGCCGGATCTGCCGCGGCGGTCCCCGGTGCTCCGCTCGGCTCGACGCCCAGTTCGGTCATGTCCTCGACCGGCACCCGCACCGTCAGGTCGAACGTCTTCGGTGCGGGCGGCGCGACGATGCGCACCGGCGCCGACCCGGCAAGAAACCGCGCCACCTCCTGGTGCGGCCGGACCGTCGCGGACAGGCCGATCCGCTGCGCTGGCCGCTCCAGCAGCAGGTCCAGCCGCTCCAACGACAGCGCCAGGTGCGCACCGCGTTTGGTGGCGGCGACGGCGTGCACCTCGTCGACGATCACCGTGTGCACGGTGGTGAGGGTCTCGCGGGCCGCGGAGGTGAGCATCAGGAACAGCGATTCGGGCGTGGTGATCAGGATGTCCGGTGGGGTGCGCAGCATGGCGCGGCGCGCGGCGGGGGTGGTGTCGCCGGAGCGGACCCCGACGCTGACCTCGGGTGGGGCCAGGTCCAGACGCCGCGCGGTTTGGGTGATGCCGACCAGCGGTGCCCGCAGGTTGCGTTCGACGTCCACCGCGAGCGCCTTGAGCGGGGAAATGTAGAGCACCGTCGTGCCGGGGGGCCGGTCCGGATCGGGCGGGCGGGAGGTGAGGCGATCCAGCGCCCACAGGAACGCGGACAGCGTCTTGCCCGAGCCGGTCGGCGCAACGACCAGGGCGTTGGCGCCGTCCGCGATTGCCTCCCACGCCCCGATCTGGGCCGCGGTCGGGGCGGGGAAGGCCCCGGTGAACCACTCCCGGGTGGCGACGGTGAACCGGCCGAGGACGGCGGCGGCGCGGTCGACCCCGCCGTGCCCGGCGTCCCCGCGCGCCTCCCGTTCGGCATCCATGCGTCCATACTGCCCCGCGGCACCGACATGCGGACGGCGGCGCCGAACCGGCGGGGCGCGGTGCTACATTCCGGCAGGCGGGTGCCCGAGGCAGATGGCGGCGCCGAACGGGTCGGTGACGACGGCGAGCGTGCCGTACGGGGTGTCCACGGCGGGCATCCGGACGGCGCCGCCGAGCGACTCGACCTGCGCGACGGTTCCCGCGACGTCGTCGACGGTGATGTACACCTGCCAGAACGATGGCACCTCCGCAGGCTGGATCTGCGCGGCGTCCATGATCCCCGAGTAGGCGGACTCGCCGACGAACACCTGGCTGTACGCCCCCGGTGTGTCCGGTCCCGCTGGCACGACCTCCTCGATCCGCGCACCGATCACCTTCGGGTAGAAGGCGATCGACTTCGCGTAGTCCTTGCTCTGCGACTCGAACCAGTACGGTGTCCCGTGCTCGCCCCACCGCGAGAACCCGGTGTGGTCCGCGGGCTGCCAGAACCCGATCGCGGCCCCGGCCGTGTCGCTCGCCGCGAGCATCGTGCCCTCGGTGCCGATGGCCATCGGCGGGAACAGCACCGACCCGCCCGCGGCCTCGACGGCCCGGGCGGTCGCGTCGGCATCGGCGGTGTGCAGGTACACCGACCACACGTTCGGCGGCCCGCCCGCCTCCTGCATCCACGGGGACAGCCCGGCCACCCGCCGACCGTCTCGCGTGAAGTTCTGGTAGCCGCCGAACTCCTCGCGCGGCGGCCCCTCGACCTCCCAGCCGAAGATCGCGCGATAGAAGTCGGCGGCCCCGGCCGGGTCGCTGCTCATCAGGTCGCACCAGATGGGGGCGCCGATGGGTGCGGAGTACTCGGACATGATCGAACCCTTCCCTCGGATCTCGCCGCGCGGGTGTGCCCGCTCGATACAGGTATGGACCGTCGTGCCGTCCGATTCTCATCGGTTCAGCGTCGGGTCGCCACCGACGCACGGACTCCGGTGCGCAGGCACGGGTCGACATCACGACTGGGTGACGATCCCCGTGTGGGCTCGACGGGTGTCGTACGGTGCGGGAATGCGCACCTCACCGGACCGGTACCGGCGCGTCGGCCACGGCGAGCCGGTGCTGCTGATCCACCCGTTCACGCTTTCGCATCACGTGTGGCGGCGGACGGCGGACCTGCTTGCCGATGACCATGATGTGCTCGCGGTGTCGATGCCGGGGCACTGGGGTGGCGAGCAGATCCGCGCACTGGACGTCAGCATCGAGCACTACGCGGACGGGGTCGAACGGGTCCTCGACGAGGTCGGCTGGGGGGACTGCCACGTCGTCGGCAATTCGCTGGGCGGCTGGGTCGGCTTCGAGCTCGAGCGCCGCGGACGGGCCCGCTCGCTGACCGCGATCGCGCCGGCGGGCGGCTGGTCGGACCTGTCTCCGTCGGAGCTGCGGCTCGGGGCGATCTTCCTCGCGCTCACCCCGATCGCGGCGGTCGGCCGGGTCGTCGGGATGCCCGCCTCCCGGCTCGCGGTGGTCCGGCGCCTGGTGCTGTCCCTGCTCTCCGACGACGCCGCGTCGGTTCCGGAGCGGGAGGTCCGGACGGTGATCCGGGCCGCCACCCGGTGCCGGGTGTTTCTGCCCACCGAGTGGATGGGACTGCGCGACGGCGGGATTCGCGGACTCGACCGGGTGCGGGTGTCGACGCTGCTCGCCCTGTGCGAGCACGACCGGATGCTGCCGATCGAGACGTACGGTCGCCGGTTCCTCGACGAGCTGCCGGACTGGGCGGGCCGGGTGGTGCTTCCCGGGGTCGGGCACGTGCCGATGCTGGAGAACCCCGACCTGGTTGCCGAGACGATCCGCGGTCACGTCGCGGCGACGGCGATGGGCAAGCCGCTCGCCCGGTGAGCGGCTCCGCCGCCTGTGAGTCCTTCCGGTCCCGTGGCGGGCCGAAAGGACTCACGGGTGCGTCAGCGCCCGAACTCGACGCCTTGGGCGAGCGGCAGGTCGGGGGAGTAGTTGACGGTGTTCGTCGCCCGCCGCATGTACGCCTTCCACGAGTCGGACCCGGATTCGCGGCCGCCGCCGGTGTGCTTCTCGCCGCCGAACGCGCCACCGATCTCGGCGCCGGAGGTGCCGATGTTGACGTTCGCGATGCCGCAGTCGGACCCGTCGGCGGCGAGGAAGCGTTCCGCCTCCCGCTGGTCGAGGGTGAAGATCGACGACGACAGTCCCTGCGGGACCGCATTGTGCAGCGCGATCGCCGCGTCGAGGGTGTCGTAGGTCAGCACGTAGAGGATCGGCGCGAACGTCTCCTCGCACACCACCGGGTATTGCTGCGGCATCCGGACCACCGCTGGCGTGACGTACACCCCGTCCCGGTCGAGCCGCGTGCCGCCGCACACCAGCTCGCCGCCCTCGACGTACGTCGCCCGGTAGAGAGCGGATTGCATTGCCTCCCAGGAACGTTCCCGGATCAGGGGGCCGACGAGGGTGTCCGCGTCGAAGGGATCCCCGACCGGGAGCCGGCGATACGCGTCCGCGATCCGGTCGACGACGGTGTCCACGATCGAGGCGTGCACGATCAGCCTGCGCAGCGTGGTGCAGCGCTGCCCCGCGGTGCCCGCCGCCGCGAACACGACCGCCCGGACGGCGAGGTCCAGGTCGGCGGACGGGGCGACGACCGCGGCATTGTTGCCGCCGAGTTCGAGCAGGCAGCGACCGAGCCGCGCCGCGACCCGCAGTCCGACCTGTCGACCCATCCCCACCGACCCGGTCGCGCTGACCAGCGCCACCCGCGGATCGTCGACGAGGAAGTCCCCCACCTGTTCGCCGCCGAGCAGCAGGCCGTGCACGCCCTCGGGGGCGCCGGTGTCGGCGGCCGCCCTGTGCAGCAGGGCATCGCAGGCGAGGGCGGTCAGCGGGGTCAGTTCGGACGGCTTCCACACCACCGGGTCCCCGCACACCAGGGCGATCGCCGCGTTCCACGACCACACCGCGACCGGGAAGTTGAACGCCGAGATCACCCCGACCACCCCGAGCGGATGCCAGGTCTCCATCAGCCGGTGCCCCGGCCGCTCGGACGGCATGGTCCGGCCGTACAGCTGGCGGGAGAGCCCGACCGCGAATTCGCAGACGTCGATCATCTCCTGCACCTCGCCGAGGGCCTCCGACGTGATCTTTCCCGCCTCGAGGGTCACCAGCGTCGCGAGGTCGTGCCGGTGCTCGGCGAGCAGCGCGCCGAGCCTGCGCACCAGCGCGCCGCGTTGCGGTGCCGGGACCGTGCGCCACGACGAGAACGCCACTCGCGCATCGGCGATCGCGGCGTCGACGTCCGCGGCTGTGCTCGCCCGCAGGTCGGCCAGCACCGACCCGTCGATCGGGGTGCAGACGTGCAGGTCCGTGCCGGTGGGCAGGTCGGTGACCCCGCAGGCGCGCAACGCAACGGCGGCGCGGTCACGGGGGGACGGGTGGGTGGTGTCGGACATCTGGTCGGCCTCCCTGGTCGCGGCGGATGAACGTCCTTCTCCTTTCCTACTCCACGAGTGGGCTAGCCTCCCCTCATGGCGGAGCCATTGGACGAGATCGACACGCTGCTTGTGCGTGAACTCGTCGACGACGGGCGCGCGACGCTGGCCACCCTTGCGGGGAAGGCGGGACTGTCGGTGTCCGCGGTCCAGACCCGGGTGCGCCGGCTCGAGACGCGCGGGGTGATCCGCGGGTACGGCGCGCGCGTCGACCCGGCGGCGCTCGGTGAGGAACTGTCCGCGTTCGTCGCGATCACCCCCTTCGATCCGTCGGGTCCCGACGATGCCCCCGCCCGGCTGGCGCACCTGCCCGCGATCCGGTCGTGTCACTCGGTCGCGGGGGACGAGAGCTACATGCTGCTGGTGCGGGTGGAGTCGCCCCGGGCGCTGGAGCGTCTGCTGCAGGAGATCCGGACCACGGCCAACGTCCGCACCCGCAGCACCGTCATCCTGCAGACTTTTTACGACAGGTAGCGGATCGAACAGGAATTGTTACCGGCACTCGCACCAAGACAGGAATTTTCGGCATAGCCTCGGGGTATGAGTGGCGCGATCGATCTGCGGCACGGCGGCGGGCGCATCGAGCCCGGCGAGGTTCTCGGCGTGCTGCGGGAACACATGCTGGTCGACGGGTTCGACCTCGTCCTTGACCCGGTCCGGTCTCGCGGGCGCACGCTGGTCGACCAGCGTGACGGCACCGAATACCTCGATATGTTCGGCTTCTTCGGGTCGAATGCGCTCGGCATGAACCATCCAGCTCTCGTGCTGGACCGCGGGTTCCTCGCCGAACTCACCGAGACCGCGGTGAACAAGCCGAGCAACTCCGACGTCTACACCGTCGCGATGGCACGGTTCGTGCGCACCTTCGCGCGGGTGCTTGGCGACCCCGCGCTGCCGCACCTGTTCTTCGTCGACGGCGGCGCCCTCGCCGTCGAGAACGCGCTCAAGGTCGCGTTTGACTGGAAGAGCAGACACAACGAGGCCGCGGGCCGCGACCCCGCCCTCGGCACCCGGGTGCTGCACCTGCGGCACGCCTTCCACGGCCGCAGTGGATACACGATGTCGCTGACCAACACCGATCCGGTCAAGGTCGCCCGGTTCCCCCGCTTCGACTGGCCCCGCATCGACGCGCCGACCGCGGAGGGCGGCGCGGACGTCGCCGCGGCGGAACGACGGGCGCTGCAGCAGGCGCGCCGCGCATTCGACGAAAACCCGAATGACATCGCCTGTTTCATCGCCGAACCGATCCAGGGCGAGGGCGGCGACCGGCACCTGCGCGCGCAGTTTCTGCAGGCCGTCGCCGACCTGTGCCGTGAGCGCGACGCGCTGTTCGTCCTCGACGAGGTGCAGACCGGTGCGGGCACCACCGGCACCGCGTGGGCATACCAGCAGTTGGGGCTGCGGCCGGACGTGGTCGCGTTCGGGAAGAAGACCCAGGTGTGCGGCATCATGGCGGGCGGCCGCGTCGACGAGGTCCCGGACAACGTTTTCGCCGTCGGCTCCCGGATCAACTCCACCTGGGGCGGCAACCTCACCGACATGGTGCGGGCACGGCGCATCCTGGAGGTGATCGAACGGGACCGGCTGATCGATCGGGCCCGGATGCTCGGGGCGCAGCTGCTCGCCGACCTGACCGCGCTGGCCGGTCGACACGACGGTGTCACCGACCCCCGCGGCCGCGGGCTGCTCGGCGCCGTCACCCTCGACAGCACCGCCCGGCGCGACGCGGTGCTCGCCGCGCTTCGGGAACGCGAGCACGTCCTCGCGCTCGGCACCGGGGAGCGTGGCGTCCGGTTCCGGCCCCCGCTGACGGTCACCGCAACCGAGCTGTCGAACGCCGTCGACGCCCTCGACGCGGTGCTCCGCCGCTGATCCGCCCGGTTTCCGGCGAACGTGTCGGTGGCACCTGTCATTCTGTGCGGCTCCGAGGTGGAGCGGTGGCCCCGGACGGGCGACGCTGTGCGACAGCGTCCTCGCGCGGGACCGCCCCGACCGCATTCTCGAGGACGTCCACGTGAACGAGTTCGACCCCGCCCCGCACCCCGACCCCGCCCCGCACCCCGACCCCGCCCGGCACCGTGACCCGGTCGACCGCATCGACGCCGGCGTCGCCAGGTCCACCTGGGTGATCGGTGTCGCCGCCGCGCTGGTGCTCGGCATCGCGATCGGCGCCGTCATGAACGAGGCGGCCGCCGCGCCAGCCCCGGGCGGGGCCTGTGAACAGCGGTCGGCGTCCGGTGCGGCCACCGCGGGCCCGCGGACGGCGCGGTGATCGGCGCCGTGGTTTACCGTGCAGGCATGAGCATCCCGCGGCCGGTCGGTTCGTCCATCCCCATCGCCTCCGTGCCCAACCTTCGGGACGCGGGCGGATACCGCACCGCCGACGGATCGCTGGTGCGCACCGGCCGGATCTACCGGTCCACCGACCTCGCGGCGGTCGCGGACGCCGACCTCCCGGCCCTGGAGGCGCTGCAGCTCGCCACCGTATTCGACCTGCGCACCCTCGCCGAACGCGAGGTGAAGCCGGATCGGATCCCCGCGGGCGCCAAGGAGGTTCCCCTGGACGTGCTCGCCGACCGGGACGCCTCGCAGGCCCCGGCGATGATGCAGAAGATCCTCGACGACCCGGTGCTCGCGGAGGACCTGCTCGGCGGCGACCAGGCGGGCGGGTACCTGATCGGCAGCTACCGGGACTTCGTGTCGATGCCGTCCGCGGTCGCCGCGTACCGGGCGCTGTACACCGACCTGGCCCGCCGCGACGACACCGCCGTCCTGATCCACTGCACCACCGGCAAGGACCGGACGGGCTGGGCGGTGGCGGCGCTGCTGCTGCTGCTCGGTGTCGACGAGGGGCGGGTATTCGACGAATACCTGTTGACGAACGACCAGCTGCTGCCCGCGCTGGCTCCGGTGTTCGACCGCTTCCGGGACGCGGGCGGCAACCCGGACATCCTGCTGCCGCTGCTCGGGGTGCGCCGGGACTACCTGGAGGCCGCGCTCGACGAGATGCGCACCGGTTTCGGTGACATCGAGGGCTACTTCGTGCGGGGTCTCGGGCTCGGCGCCGACGACATCGCCGCGCTGCGCGGCCGGCTCCTCACCCGGGACTGATCGAGGCGGGCCGCTCGGGTCAGCGACGCTGCTCGAGCACCTCGCGGACCCACGCCGGGACCAGTTCGCCCGCCGTGCCGTGCCGCGCCTCGTGGAACAGGTGGCTGCCCTCGCTCGGGTCGAGGTTCAGCTCGAGCGTGGCGGCGCCGTTGTCCCTGGCGTACCGCACGAATCCGGCGGCGGGGTGGACCGCGCCGGAGGTGCCGATAGACACGAACTGGTCGGCACCCGCGAGCGCGTCGGTGATGCGGTCCATCTCGTAGGGGACCTCCCCGAACCACACCACGTCCGGCCTCAGGTCGGCGACGCCGCAGTGCGGGCACGCGGGCTCGCCGCTGAGGTCGCCGCTCCACGGATCCGCAACGCCGCACGCGCGGCACAGCGCCCGGCGCAGCTCGCCGTGCATGTGGATGACGTTGCGCGAACCGGCCCGCTCGTGCAGGTCGTCGATGTTCTGCGTCACCACCAGCAGGTCCCCGCCGAGGACGTCCTCGAGTTCGGCGAGGGCCCGGTGCGCGCGGTTCGGTTCGACGGTGTGCAACGCCGCGCGGCGGGCGTCGTAGAACCGCTGCACCAGCATCCGGTCCCGCGCGAACGCCTCCGGGGTCGCCACGTCCTCGACCCGGTGGCTTTCCCACAGGCCGTCGGCGTCGCGAAAGGTCGGCACCCCGCTCTCGGCTGAGATGCCCGCGCCGGTGAGGACCACGATCGGGGACACGGGGGACAGGCTACCCGCGCGGGGAGCCTGTCCGACGCTCACCGGTCAGCGACGGTGAGTCCGAGGGCTCCCTCCGCGAACCGTCGGACGGCCGCGGTCGCGGCGGCGAGGGCGGCGTCGTGACCGGGACGCGCCCAGCCGCCGAGCGTGCCGTCCGTGCCGGCCGGGGTCAGACCGACCTCCCCGAGCAGTTCGCCGGTCGTCGGCTCGCACACCGCCCACGAGTAGTGCTCGTCGCCCGCCCACTGCCGGGCGCGGGCGGCGACGTGGTCGGGGTCGGTGATGCCGCCGTCGGCGAGCGCAGGCCGGTCGTCGACCCGCTCGTCGGCCCGCAGCCCCCGCAGATACCAGGATCCGGCGTTGATCTCGATCGGTTCCATCAGTGGTCGTTCCCCTCCACCCCGCGTCGACGCTTGCGTTCCCGATCGGTGCCGAGCAGCAGGATGCCTGCCGCGGGGACGGCAAGGAACCACACCCACGTCCCGGTGACGAAGAACAGCACCAGCGCGATCAGCGGGACCAGTGCGACGATTCGCCCCGCCCAGTCGGGGCGGGGCGACGCGGCGACCGGGCCGGATTCCGCGGCGGCCGGGACGCTCGCCTGCGGCGACAGTGCGGGCAGGTCCGCGAGCAGGCGGTCGAGCTCGCCGCGGGTGGAGGAGACCGCGATCAGCCCGCTGCGCTCGTCGAACTCGGTGACCGTCAGCCTGCCCGCACTGAAGTGCTGGCTGAGCTGGTCGAGCGCCTGCTCGCGTTCGGCGGTCCCGATGCGGATATCCGGTGGTTCGGCCATGCCCCCAGGGTAAGCGGCTGCGCCGCCCGTGAGTCCTTTCGGCCCGCCACGGGACCACAAGGACTCACGGGCGCGGAGCGCCTACTTGAGTTCGGCGAGGACGGTGCCCTGCGTGATCGCCGCACCCGGCTCCACCGCAAGACCGGTCACCACACCCGACTTGTGCGCGGTCACCGGGTTCTCCATCTTCATCGCCTC
>NZ_JBSGXD010000028.1:0-32399 GCF_053609225.1 Rhodococcus sp. NPDC054953
ATGTCGGTTCTACCACGCTTGAGAGTTGGGTGCGCCAGCTCAGGCGAGAGCGTCAGGGGATTGCGCCCTCTGCCACACCTATTACTCCAGACCAGCAACGTATCCGTGAAAAGTTTTCCGCTCGGAGTTTCCCCCTTTTGTGACGGGCCGTGAGGGGGTTGACCGTGGGTAGCCGTGGCCCCCTCAAGATCCCCAAGCACCTGCAAGCCGTTCCGTCCCCCGGCCCGGCTGCTCAGCAGACCGTCGCCGAGCGCGTGTCCCCGTCCGCACCTCCGCGTCCGCCCGGCTTCCCGGAGCACGACGACGAGATGGTGGAGCTGTGGGAGGCGATCGTCCCCGAGTTGGACCGGGCCGGGCTGCTGACCCGGGCCGACGGCCCGACCGTCGAGCTGGCCCTGCGGCACTTCCTCGCGGCACGGAAGGCGGGCGACGCCCTCCAGGGCGGTGACGTGGTCCTTGATGATCCAGCGCATGGCGGCACGGCGAAGAAGAACCCGGCCGGGGTCGAGATGAGGTCGCAGTCCCAGCTGTTCCTGGAGTACGCCAAGCAGCTCGGCATGAGCTTCGCGGCGCGGGCGCGGATGCCCGCGGCGGAGGAGGCGCAGGAGGCGAACCCCTTCGCGTAGGGGGTGATCACCGTGGCGGTGAAGGTTCCCGGGAAGCGGGTCCTCGACAAGCTCAAGCTGTCGCCGGAGGTGGCCTGGTATCTGCTGGATCGCGGGTACGAGCTGCCGAACTGCCCGCCGCGCTGGAAGACGCCGGAGCCACGCGACGTGCCCGGCGCGATGTTCGACCCGGCCCGCGTGGACCGCGTCGTCGACGCGTTCAGTCGGCTGCGGCATACGCAGGGGAAGTGGGCGGGCCGGCCGATCACGCTGAGGTCGTGGCAGATCGCCTACCTGATCGGCCCCACCTACGGGTGGGTGCGGCCGACGGCGGACGGGCGGACGGCCCGGATCATCCAGACCCAGTACCTGGACATCCCGCGCAAGAACGCCAAGACGACGATCGGCGGCGGGCAGTGCATCTACCTGACCTGCGCAGACGGCGAGCAGGGTGCGCAAGTCTTCGCCCTGGCCACCCGCAAGGACCAGGCGAGGCTGTGCTTCGACCCGGTACGCCTCCTGGCGCTCCACGCTCCGGATCTCAAAGGGCACGTCACCCCGCTCAAGGACAAGATCCTCCACCCCCGCAGCGGCTCAAGCTTCTCGGTGATGTCGTCGGCTGGCGACGCGATGCACGGCACCAGCCCGCACGCCGCGTTCGTCGACGAGGTGCACCTCCACAAAACCAGAGACCTGATCGAGGCGGTGGAGACCGGCACGGGCGCGCGCGAGCAGCCGCTCATCATGTACGCCACGACGGCGGACAGCGGCGCCCCGTTCAGTCCCTACGCGGAGATCCGGGAGTACTGCGAGAAGCTCGCCCGCGGAGCCCTGGTCGATCACACCTTCTACGGCGTCGTGTTCGCCGCAGAGAAGGGCGACGACCCGTTCTCGCCTGAGACCTGGCTGAAGGCCAACCCGGGGTTGGCGGCTGGCGACAGCCCGACGATGGAGTCGATGGAGAAGGCCGCGGCGAAGGCCCGGCAGAACCCCATCGAGCTGGCCTCGTTCCTGCGGCTTCGGCTCGGGATCCGCACCAAGCAGGAGACGAAGTACATCAGCTTGGAGGAGTGGGACCGGAACGCCGGCATGGTGAACCGGGCGGAACTGCGGCGTGCGGAGTGCTACGGCGGCTTGGACCTCGCAGCCACCTCGGACCTGTCCGCGTTGTGCTGGGTGTTCCCCAACGGTCCGCCGGCCAGCGGGATCGAGGGCTACCGGGCGCTGTGGCGGCTGTGGACTCCGGAGGCGAACCTGTGGCGGCTGCGCGACCGCACCGCCGGCGCCGTAGACGTGTGGGTGCGCGAGGGCTGGCTGACCGTGACGCCCGGCGACGTCATGGACTACGGCCACATCCGCGAGGCGATCAACGCCGACCGCGAGCACTTCAACGTCCAGGAGATCGCCTACGACCCGTGGAACAGCACGCAGCTGATCACCGATCTCGTCGCCGATGAGGCGCCGATGGTGGAGATGCGGCAGGGCTACCGCTCCATGTCGCCGCCGCTGAAAGAGCTGGCGCGGCTGCTGCGGCAGGGCACGCCGGAGGCGCCGCTGATGGTGCACGGCGGGAACCCGCCGATGCGCTGGCAGATCGACAACCTCGCGGTGGCCACCGACCCGAGCCTCAACGTCAAGCCCGACAAAAAAACCAGCGCCGACAAGATCGACGGCGTCGTGGCGCTCATCATGGCGCTCGACCGGGCGCGGAACCGGAAGCCGCTGCGCCGCAGCGCTTACGACGATGACGACGACTGGGACGATGAGTCCGACGTCGCGTGACGGGGGGTGCGGTGTGGGCTTCTGGTCGCGGGTGAAGTCGCTGGCCTGGTGGGGCAGCCGTCCGACGCGCGGTTCATGGGCACGGCCCGAGTTCGGCTGGCAGCCGCTGGACCTGACGCACGTGCTGGGGCAGGACCCGTCCGAGCTGTGGCGCACGCAGCCACACCTGCGGACCGTCGTGGACTTCGTCGCACGGAACGTGGCGCAGCTGGGGTTGCACACCTACGACCGGGTGTCGGACACCGACCGGCGTCGGGTCACGTCGAGCACTGCCGCCCAGTTGCTGCGTCGGCCGAACCCGGACCAGACCACCTATGAGCTGGTCTACGCGACGGTCGCCGATATGGCCCTGCATGACAGGGCGTTCTGGTGGGTGGCACGGGACGCCTCGGCGGACACGGGATGGGTGCTGAGGCAGATCCCGACTGCGTGGGTGGTACAGGGCCTGGGCGGCACCGTATTCGCCCCGAGCGAGTGGGTGGTGCGCCCGCCGGCCGGGACGGAGCCGATCGTGATTCCGGCCGCGCAGATGGTCACGTTCCACGGATGGGACCCGGGCGATCCGTCCTCTGGCTCGTCTCCGGTGCGGGCATTGAAGCTGATCCTTTCGGAGCAGATCCACGCGTACACCTACCGCGAGCAGGTGTGGCAGCGGGGCGGCCGGGTTGCTGCGGTGATCGAGCGGCCGATTGACGCGCCGGGATGGAGCGCGAAGGGCAAGGAGAGATTCCGCAAGGAATGGCAGTCGAGCTACGCCGGGTCGGGCCCGGAGGCTGGCGGGACGGCAATCCTCGAAGATGGCATGAAGCTCGTGAAGGCGTCGTTCTCGGCCCGCGAGGACGAGTTTGTCGCGGCGGCCACCCTTAGCCTGACCACGGTGGCCAGCACCTATCAGGTGAACCCCACGATGGTCGGCGTCCTCGACAACGCGAACTACTCGAACGTCCGGGAGTTCCGCCGGTCGCTGTACGGCGACAGCCTGGGGCCGTGGCTGACGATGATCCAGGACCGGCTGAACTCTTTCCTGCTGCCCATGCTGGAGGAGCCCGAGGAGCGGTACGTCGAGTTCAACATCGGCGAGAAGCTCCGCGGTTCGCCAGAGGAGCAGGCGGCGGCGTTCCAGGCGTCGGTGGGCCGGCCGTGGATGACAGCGGACGAAGCCCGCGGTCTCCAGAACATGCCTGCTCTCGGCGGTGACGCCGAGCAGCTGGTGACTCCCCTGAACGTGTTGATCGGCGGCCAGGCTTCCCCGCAGGATTCGGCCCCACCGCCGACGCTGGGTTCCGATGCTCCGCCGCGCGAGACATCGGGGGCGGGGCTGGTGCGGGGAAAAGCCCAGACGGTCCGCGCGGACCCGGTGCGGGCTGACGACTTCGAGGCCCGGTACGAGCGCGGCTTGTCCCGCTGGTTCGACGACTTCACCTCGGCGATCCTTGCCGGCTACGGGGCAGCGAAGCGAGGCCAGGCCCGCGTCAAGGCGGCTGAGGACTATGTCGACCGCGCGACGTGGCAGGTGTCGCTCGCGGACCTGCTGCTCGCCCTGGGGCTGGCGACCTCGACTGCGGCGGCCGAATCGCTGCTGGAGCAGGTGGGGCTGCCGCCGGAGGACTACAACCAGAGCGCGACCATCGCGTG
Organism: Rhodococcus sp. NPDC054953; assembly: GCF_053609225.1. Lineage (NCBI taxonomy): Bacteria > Bacillati > Actinomycetota > Actinomycetes > Mycobacteriales > Nocardiaceae > Rhodococcus > Rhodococcus sp. NPDC054953. Next base: position 4,023 of record NZ_JBSGXD010000028.1, read on the forward strand.
GCTGACGGCCATGGCGGCCGGCGTTGCCGAGGGCATCGTCGGCGCGACGCTCGCCGAGGCCGACGAGGCGCTGGATGACACCGAGCGAGTCGACGACGAGGGGCGGCCCGCGCCGGCCGAGGCCCGGCTGTCCAGCGCGATGGCTGCCGCTGCCGCCTCGCGCGTCCCGGAGATCGCTGCGTCCCAGGTGACGGCGCTGTCGGCGTTCGGGCAGACCGAGGCCGCGCGCGGCCTCGGTGGCGGCGCGACGAAGACGTGGCGGACCCGCAGCAGCAGCCCCCGCCCGGCGCACCAGCGAATGGACGGCGAGACCGTCGGCCTGGACGACCGATTCTCCAACGGGGCGATGTGGCCGGGCGACAGCCGTCTGGACGACGCCCAGCGCGCGGGGTGCAAGTGCGCCGTGGAAGTGAGCTTCGAGTTCTAGGCCCGAAGGGGGCATTTGTGCTGATCAAGGATGCGCCCGCTCTGCGGGTCAAGGTCACCGAGGTCAAGGCGGAGGACGGGCCGGAGGCACCCGGTACGGGCGAGTTCACCGCGCTCGTCAGCGTATTCGGGAACATCGACAGCTACGGCGACGTGGTGATGCCCAAGGCGTTCGACCGTACTCTCCGGGAGTGGTCCGCCAGCGGCTACCCGATCCCGGTGTACTGGGGCCACAACCTGTCCGACCCGGACTACAACATCGGCTCGGTCGTCGACGCGGTGGAGACGGAGCGCGGTCTCCAGATCCGGGCCCGTCTCGACATGGACAGTCCCAAGGCCCCGCAGGTCTACAGGTTGCTCAAGGGCGGCCGGGTCAAGGAGTTCTCCTTCGGCTACTCGGTGCGCGACGCCGGGTGGGGCACGAAGGACGGCGCCGAGGTGTACGAGCTGCGGGACATCGACCTCTTCGAGGTCTCGGTGGTCCCGGTCGGCGCGAACCCGGCGACCGAACTCCAGACCGTGAAGAGCCTCGGAGAGCGCACCGGGCGCGCCGCCGTCCGCGCCCTGGAGGGCGTGAAGGCGGGCCGGGCGCTGTCCGGGAAGAACGAGTCCGCGCTCCGCGAAGTGCGTGACCAGCTTGCCGTCGCGATCGACGGTATCGACGACGTGCTGTCCGCCCTCGACCCGCCGGACCCTCCGGCCGAGGACGAGGGCGGCGAGAAGAAGAGCCAGGAGGAGGACACGGCCACGGAGCGGGAGCCGGCCGGCGACGAGAAGCCCGACGGGGCCAAGTCGCCGAAGCCCATGCCTGACTTCGCCGCCGACCCACTGGCGGCCCTGATTGACATCGAGATGAGGAGTGCGCAGGCATGAACCTGCATGAGCAGCGCCAGCAGGCGCTCAAGGCCGCCCGGGACGTGGCGGAGAAGGCCCGCGACGAGGGCCGGGCACTGACTGAGGACGAGCAGACGGCGGTGAAGGGCCACCTGGCGACCGCCGACGGCATCGCGGAGAAGATCAAGCAGGCCGCAGAATCGGACGAGCTTTTCAAGCGCGCGTTCGCCGTCGAGCCGGGAGCCCCGTCCGGTGGTGGCACCGTGCCGGTCGGCGTGAAGGCGAAGCTCGAAGCCGATGCCGCCTACAAGTCGGCGTCCCTCGCCGCCGCCTCCCGCACCCGGTTCTCCCAGCGGAGCACGGAGTTCGAGGCGAAGGACTTCGCCACGGGCGGCCCGGCGGGCGGTCTGGTGCAGACCCAGTACGGCCAGGTCGTCCCCGAGACCCTGCGGCGCCCCACCATCGCCCAGTTGCTCGGCTCCGGCACCATGTCGGCGACGACCCTCACCTACTACGTGCAGGGCCCGACCACTGGCGACTTCGCGATCGTCCCTGAGCTGGGCGAGAAGCCCGCCATCGACTTCTCCTTCGAGCCCGAGATCGAGACGCTCTCCAAGGTGGCCGGCGTCACGAAGATCTCCGACGAGGCGTTCCAGGACACCGCGTACCTGGTCAGCGTCATCGAATCGCAGATGCGCCTGCGCCTCGTCCTGGCCGAGGAGGCGCAGCTCCTCAACGGCTCGGGCGTCGGCGGGAACATGACGGGCCTGCTCAACCGGTCCGGAATCCTCACCGAGACCAGCGCCTCCCCGGCCGACGACATCGACGCCATCTTCCGCGGCATGACCGCGGTGGAGCTGGCGACCCAGCTGCCGGTCGACGCGGTCGTCATCAACCCGCTCGACTACCAGCGGCTGCGTCTGACCCGGGACGCGAACGAGCAGTACTTCGCGGGCGGCCCGTTCACCGGCGCCTACGGCAACAACGGATTCCAGATGGGCCCCGGCCTGTGGGGGCAGAACACCGTCGTCACCAGCGCCATCGCTCAGGGCACCGTCCTGGTCGGGGCGTTCGCGGTGGGCGGCCAGGTGCTGCGCAAGGGCGGCGTCTCCGTCGAGATGACCAACTCCAACGAGGACGACTTCATCCACAACCGGGTCGCGATCCGTGTGGAGGAGCGTCTGATGCTCGCCGTGTACCAGCCGGCGGCGTTCTGCGAGGTGACCCTCGCGGCCGAGGAAGAGGGCGAGGGCGGCGCCTGAGCCCTCGAATCGCAGCAGCTACGGGCACGGCCGGACTGGCCGCGCCCTTCTCACAGATAGGGAGATGGCCGTGGCACGGCTGGAGGAATACGAGGTGGACATCGCCTCGGGCGTGACGGTGACGATGAAGCTGTCGCCCGAGGCGGTGGAGAAGGCGGACCCGAAGCGGGTCCGCAAGGTGCAGCGCACCAAGGGACGGCTGCTGGCGAACAAGGCCCGCCGCGCCGCGAACAAGGCGCCGGCCGCAGGCTGAGGGGAGGCCGCCATGCCCACGATGGACGAACTGCGGGCCCGGGTGCGGCGCCGTCCGGGCATGGCGGGCCTGACCGAAGCGGAGGCGGACGACCTGCTGGACGAGGCGTCCGACATGGTGCGGGACTACTGCGGCTGGCACATCTGGCCGCGGCAGGAAATGACGGTCACCGCCGACTCGATCGGCGGCGGCATCATCGGCCTGCCGACGCTGATGCTGCACGCGGTAACGGCCGTGGAGACCCGGCCGTGGGCCGACCAGGCGCCGGACGCCTGGCAGCCGGTAGCTGGCGGCGGGTGGGACTGGTCGGAGAACGGCCACCTGATCCGGCGCGGTTGCTGGCCCCCGGGCCCGCGCCGTGTGCGGGCGGTCATCGAATCCGGGTACGAGAATCCGCCCGGCGCGATCGGCTCCGTGCTGCTCGGCCTGGCGGTCCGCACCCACCGAATGCCGGCCGGGGTGTCGTCCGAGCAGGCGGGCGGCGAGTCCCTGTCCTACTCGACCGCCCGGGACCCGATGGAGTCCGGGCCCGGCGGCACGCTGTCCAGCCCGGAAAGGGCGATCCTCGACCGCTACCGGCTGACCAACCGGCCCTGACCGAGGGGGTGCTGGCCATGTCGTTCAGCTGGCACCGCGACACCCTCGTCATCATCCGGGCGCCGATCGCCACTGACCCCTACGGCAACCCCCGCCGCGACTGGGCTGCCGCCACCCGCACGCCGCTGCCGGGCTGCCGCGTGCAGCCCGTTCAGGGCTCGCGCGTCAACGCCGCCGACACCCTGCCGCGCGAGGGCCTCGACCGGCGGCGCCGCGTGTTCGCGCCGTTGGCGGCCGACATCGAGTCGACCGATCGCATCGAGTGGGCCGGCGAGACATGGGTCATCGAGGGCGACGTCGACCGGTGGCGCGGCCCCACCGGGGTGGTCGCCCATACCGAGCTGATCCTGAGCAGGATGGAGGGCTGACATGGCGCGAGCCACCGTGCGCATCGAGATCGACTACGCCGGAATCGGGCGCCTCGCAACGGGCAACGAACTGCGCGCGGACCTGGAGCGGCGGGCAGGCCGGGTAGCCGCCGCCGCGAAGGCGTCCGCTCCCGAGATGACGACCGGGCAGATCGAGGTCACGGCCGAGACCCGCACCGGACGGGACCGTGTCCGCGGCGTCGTTACCGCCCGCCACCCCGGCGTCGTCTACGCCGAGGCCCGGCACCGGTTCCTCGGTCGGTCGCTGGACGCGGCCGGCTGATGGCCGCCCCCACCGCCAGGTTCGGCGACGCGACGCTGCTGGCCACCGAGTATCTGCGCCCGCTGATGGGCGGTGTCCACGTCGGATCCGCTGTGCCACGTCCCCGGCTGCCGGAGATGGTGCTGCTGCGCCGCATCGGCGGACCCCGCCGCAACGGGCTCGTGGATGACGCCCGGATCGACGTGCAGGTGTGGGCCGACAGCGACCACCGGGCCGAGGAGATCGCCTCCGCCGCCCGCTACCACCTGGCGCGTATCTGCGAGCTTCGCCGCGAGGTCCGCCAGTTCGCCGAGGAGATCGGCCCGACCCTCATCCCCGACGCACCCTCGGATGTGCCCAGGGTGCTGATGACCGTAGTGCTGTCGGTCCGCGGCGCGGTCCCGACGAGCTGAGACAGGAGAGCGCCGTGAAGAACACCGACAATGCCCGCGCGTACTACGGGTTCGACTCCGGGCTGTGGGTAACACTGCCCGGCCTGCCCGTGCCCGCCTTCCCCCTGCCGCCGATCTACGACGAGTCGGGGGTGTTCCAGCCGCCCGGCGACGAGTTCTATGAGCTGGGCTGGCTGTCCGAGGACGGCCCGACCCAGGGCCGCAACCGAACGGTCGAGCGATTCAGAGGCTGGCAGGGAAACTCCGTGGTCAGGACGGCAGTCACGGAGGACGACCACACATTCCAGGTGCAGGCGCTGGAGGACAACTGGGTCGTCAACGACCTGCGCTACCCGGACTCGATCTCCACGACGACCGGCGGGATCACGCAGACCGTGGTGGTGCAGCAGTCCGGCGAGGACGTGCGCTCCGGCGTCCTCGACCTGGTCGACGGCGGCGTGTGGAAGCGGATCTTCATCCCCAGGCTGGTCGTCGAGGAGATCGCCGACACCTCCCACACCGCCGGCGAACTGACGATGTACGACATGACGATGCTCGCCAAGGTTCACCTCATGGAGGTCGACGGCGTCGAGCGCGGTGTCGCGCTCATCGAGGTCACCAACGCCCCCGGCCGGGCGATCCCGGTGGCGCCGCCCCCGGTCGAGCCGGAGGGCTGATCCCACGAGCAGGGGCGGCCCCGCCATGCGCGGTCCGGGGCCGCCCCACAGTCCATCCACGACCGCGCTCAAGGAGAGACCGCGCATGAGCAAGACCACCTACGACCTCGCCGACCTGCGGCAGCGCGCCGCACAGCGCAAGGGCGGCGACAAGCTCACCATCACCATCGACGGCAAGCCCTACACGATCCCGATGCCGGGCTTCTGGCCCGACGAAGTCAAGCAGTTGGCTCTCAAGTCTCGCGAAGACGGTGACGTCCCGTTCGTGCGCCAGCTGATGGGCCCTAAGCAGTGGGAGGCGTTCGCCAAAGCGGGCGGGCGCTCCGACGACATCATGCTCCTCATCAACGAGTACAAGGCCGCGCAGGGTGCTGAGCTGGGGGAATCCTCGCCCTCGTAGACCTGCTGCGCGACTACTACGGGGAGATCGAGTACGACCTCCTGCGCATCGGCGTCGACATCGGCGACGTCGGCACCGACCGGCTGACCTGGGGCCGCCTGTGGCGCATCATCCAGGCCCAGCCGCCCACCTCCGCCTCCGCCTACGCCTGGGCCAAGGCTCGCGAGAAGGGCGTGTACCCGGTCGACATCGAGCTGGCGGCCGGACGCTTCGACGCTCTGGCCGTCGCCAACTGGCAGCGCTCGAAGAAGGCGTCCCAGCCGGGCTCCGCGCCGAAGCCACTGCCTCGCCCGAGCAAGGTCGAGGCGCTCCGCGGTGACGCCCGTGACCAGTTGATCGAGCGCGGCAGGGCGCTCCTGCGCAGGCAGCGGGAGCGGCCCAAGCCCCGCCCCTGACGACAGAGAGGGGGGCGGGGCTCGTGGCATCTGGGACGCAGGTCGGCACCGCGTGGGTGCAGGTCACGCCGTCGTTTCGTGGGTTCGGCTCCTCGCTCACCTCATCACTGACCGGGGATCTCACCCGGGCCGGGACGCGCGCCGGAGACGACGCCGGCGACGCGGCGGGCCGCCGGTTCGGCGACAGCTTCGCCGATGCTGCTGGCTCGGCGGCGGACCGGATGTCTGGCATCGGCACGGTGGCTGGCGTCGCCACTGCTGGAGCGTTCGGTGTCGGTCTGGCGTCGGCGATGGACGCCGGGTCGGCCACGGCCCGGCTGACCGCCCAGCTGCGGCTGACGGAGGAGGAGTCCGCCCGCGTCGGCGAGGTGGCCGGCGAGGTGTTCTCCGACGGATTCGGCGGCTCGCTCACCGAGGTGAACGACGGCGTCGGGGCCGTGATCAGCTCCGTCGCCGACCTCGGCTCCGTGTCCGACGCCGAGCTGGCGCACATGACCACGCAGGCCCTCGGGCTGGCCGAGGTGTACCAGTGGGACGTCTCCGACGCCGCTGCGGCGGCCGGAAACTTGATCAAGAATGGGTTGGCGCCCGACGCTGAGGCCGCGTTCGATTCGATGGCGCAGGCCGCCGCTACCTTTCCCGCCTCGATGCGGGCCGACATCCCCAACGTCGTCACCGAGTACGGCACCCACTTTGCCCGCATCGGACTCGACGCGCAGACAGCCTTCGGGCTGATGAGCCAGTACGTGCAGGCCGGCGGCCGTGACATCGACCAAGCCGCGGATGTCCTGCACGAATTTGGGCGCATTGCTTTCGAGGAGGGCGAGCGGTCGGCCGACGCGTTCGAGGCGATCGGCTTGGACGCCGACGCCATGCTGGCCGCCATTCACGAAGGCGGCCCCAGCGCCACGGAGGCCCTCACGCAGACGCTCGACGCACTGCGCAACATGGAGGACCCAGCCGAGCAATCCGCCCAGGCCGTGGAGCTGTTCGGCGACATGGCCGGCGAATCGACCGATGCCCTGTGGGCGATGGACCCGGCGACCGCCGCAGCCGTCACCGGCATGGACGACGCCGCAGGAGCAGCAGGAGACCTGACGGACGCCCTTGCCAACGACCCGGCGCGCGTTTTCCAGTCCAGCGTCCGCGGCCTCACGACCTCCCTCGCCTCCGGGCTCGGGCCGATCCTCCAGTCCGTCGCCGGGTGGGCTGCCGACAACGAGGGTGCTGTCACGGCGCTCGCGGTGGGCATCGGAGCCGCCGCTGTCGCCGTCGCCAGCATCACCGCAGCACTGCGGATCTACCAGGGCATCATGGCCGCCATCCGTATCGCCACGGTGATCTGGACCGGTGTGCAATGGGCGCTGAACGTCGCCATGTACGCGAACCCTTTCGGCCTCGTTGTCTTGGCCGTGCTGGCGCTGATCGCGGTCATCGCCGCCGTCATCATCTACTGGGACGAGATCGTCGCCGTCGTCTCCGCCGCGTGGGACGCCATCGTCGACGGCACGCAGGCTGCATGGGACTGGCTGGTCGGCATCGTCGAGGACGCCTGGAACTGGCTCGTCAGCCTGTTCCGGTCCGTGCACCCGGTGGGGATCGTCACCTCGCACTGGGAGACCATCCAGCGTGTCACGGGCGAGGTGTGGGACTCCGTCAAGCAGCGGATTTCGGATGCCTGGGAGTCCATCACCGGCGGCGTCCGTACCTCGGTGGACACCGTCCGTACCACCGTCAGCGGCGCCTGGGACCGGGTCCGCGACAGCACCTCCCGCGCCTGGGAGTCCGTCCGCTCCAGCGTCGTCTCCGGTGTCCTCAACGCGTGGCGTGCGGTCTCCGGCGTGTGGACGTGGTTCAAATCGATCGGCACCGCGATCGTGGGCGGCATCATCTCCGGCGTCACCTCGGCTGCCAGCGGGTTGTACAACTCCCTGAAGAACCTGGCGAGCAACGCGCTGAGCAGCGCGAAGAGTTTCCTCGGCATCGGATCGCCGTCACGGCTCTTCGCTCACGAGGTCGGCCAGTGGATCCCCGCAGGTGTCGAGCTGGGCATCGACGATGGTCAGGGCGAACTCGACCAGCGGGTCGAGCACATGGTGCGCGTGCCGGACCCGCCGACCGTCCGCGCCGCCGTCGCCACCGGCGTCGCCGCGCAGGCCGGGCCGACCGTGCAGATCATCCCGGACGGCACCGCAGCAGGCCGGGCGCTCGTGGAGATCCTCCAGCACGCCGTGCGGACCCAGCTCGGCGGCGACGTCAACCGCCTCTCCGACAAGAAGCGATGAGAGGAGTGGCCGTGGCCTATCCCGAGCGGCCCATGCGCCTGCCGATCCGTCTGGAGCTCGCCGTCGGCGCTGACCCCGCGGGCGACCCAGCGGGGTGGACGTGGACGGACGTGACCCAGGACGTCGTGCCGCAGACCATCTCCATCAGCCGCGGCCGATCCTCGGAGAGCAGCACCGCGTCACCCGCGAGCGCCACCCTCACCCTGGACAATGGGCACGGGCACTACACCCCTGGCCACCCGCTGAGCCCGCACTACCCGAACATCCGGCAGGGCACGCCCGCACGGCTGTGGGTGCAGGCCGGGGAGCGGCACCTGCTGGTGCCGGACGCTTCCGGCGCGCGTGCCCAGACCGCTGCGCCGCTCACGCCGCCGACCGATCTCGATATCCGGGTAGAGCTGGCTCTTGACCGGCTGCCCGCGCAGGTAGCGGATGTCCCGCCCGCCGGCAGCGGGCTCATCCCGTGGGCGCACCAGTGGCAGGAGGTCGCTGGCCAGTACCGGACCTCGACCAACGACCGGTCGTGGATGCTGGCGATCAACAACGCGGGCGGTATCGCGCTGCGCTGGTCAGCAAACGGCGCCACGTTCCAGGACGCGCAGATGATCGCCGGTGCCCCCTACGCCTCGGGGCAGCGATGGGCTGTGCGCTGCACTCTCGATGTCGACAACGGCGGCGGCGGCTGGACACTGCGCGGCTACCACGCGCCGACCATCGACGGTCCCTGGACCGTACTCGGAGAGACCGCCGGCACCAGCACAACGGCCCTGCACTCCGCCCCGGTACCGGTCGAGCTCGCCGACATCTCCGCACTCCTCTTCCCGCGCGCCGCCGGCCGCTACTACCGCGTGCAGATGCGCAGCTCCATCGACGGCCCGGTGCTCACCGACGTCGACTTCACAACGGCGACCCCGGGCGAGACGACGGTGACCGATCCGCTGGGCGTCACCTGGCAACTCCAGGGACGCGCAGCGATCAGCGACTGGCGCTGTCGCCTCGTCGGCCAGGTCGACGAGTGGTCGCCCACGTGGCCCTACGGGGATCTCGCCGAGGGCGACTACCGCGGGGAGGCGCGCGTCGCCGTCACGGTCTCCGGGATCCTGCGGCGCCTGGGTGCCGGCGCCCCGCCACTCCAGTCCACCCTGCGCCGTTACATCCCCACCCGGGGCGGGCTGACCGCGTACTGGCCCATGGAGGACGGAGCCGAATCCACCTCAGCCGCGTCCGCCCTGCCCGCGCTACCGGCCCTGCGCACCAGCGGGCTGGCTTTCGCTGCTGCTTCCGATCTGCCATCGTCGGCGCCACTGCCGACCGTCGGCCAGAACGGCGGGTCCATCCAGCAGCGCCTGCCACCCCTGCCCGAGGGGAGCACCGGCTGGCGGGTGGAGATGGTCTACCACGTCGACACCCTGCCCGAGACGCCCACCGAGATGATGTCCGTCGATGTCTCCGGCGGCTTCACCAGGATCGTCGGGCTCATGTCCCGCACCGAGTTCCGCCTCGAGCTGTGGCGGGAGAACGAGCTGACCTTCTTCGCCTCCATTTCCGACGCCGCAGCCATCGCCGCGGCAACCGGCTGGTGCCGCGCCCGCATTGCCGCCGACCCATTCGGCGGACAGACCCGGTACAGGTTCTCCTGGGCACCCATCGGCATCGAGGGCAACTACTGGGCGTTCCGCACTGCCATGCCCTACAGCACCCCGTCGCAGGTCAACTGCCGGTGGACGTCCGCCTGGTCCGGCATGGCGGTGGGCCACGTGACGTGCACCAACCAGCCGCTGACCGATGTCTACGGCGGGGACGTGGGAGGCGCCGACGACGCCTGGCGGGGCGAGCGGGCTATCTCCCGCATGCGCCGCCTCGCGCAGGAGGAACGCCTGCCGATGAGCGTCCCCGGCGCCCCGTCCGAGTCGGTGCGCATGGGACCTCAGCGCATCGCCACGCTGCTGGAGCTGCTCCAGGAGTGCGCGGACGCCGACGGCGGCATCCTCGCCGAGCGCCGGGAGGTCGCCGGGCTCCAGTACCGGCCGCGCCATCTGCTGTACAACCAGGTCCCGGGCCTGCAACTCGCCGCCCGGGACAATGAGATCGACGCCCCGTTCGCGCCGATCCTCGACGATCAGCGGCTGCGGAACGACATCACCGCCAGCCGCGTAGACGGCTCCTCCGCCCGCGCCACCGACCAGGTCAGTGTCCAGCAGCACGGCCTGTACGACGACGCCGTGACACTGAACGTCGCCACAGACGATCAGATGCCGGACCTCGCAGGCTGGCTGCTGCACCGCGGCACCTGGCCAGGCATGCGCTACCCGGCCGTCACCACCGCCCTCGACATCGCCCCCCACGCGGCCGAGGAATGGATGGACCGAGCCGAGGGCGACCGCGTGCAGGTCACCGACCTGCCGCCCCAGCACCCGCCGGGGCCGGTCGATCTCATGGTGGAGGGCACAACCGAGACCATCACTCCCACCCGCTGGAGCATCGAGGCCACCGCGAGCCCAGCCGGGCCGTGGACGGTCGGTGAGGTCGCACCCGAGGTGCCCGGCGAGGAGACGGGGCCCATCCACGTCGACACGGACGGCTCCGAACTCGCCGCAGCGGTCAGCGAGGACGACACCGAGCTGTCCGTCGTCGCGACCGTCGGCGAACCGTGGAGCACGGACCCCACCGATCTCCCGTGGGACATCGCCGTCGGCGGGGAGCGGATGACCGTAACCGTGGTGGGCGAGCCGGGCGGGGCGACGTGGGACACGGCAGGCGCCCGGCACGAGGGGCAGACGAGCACGGCGATCGTGGCGCCGTCCATCACCGGGCCCGGCCTGCTGATCTCGTGTTGGCAGGGCTTCGGCCAGGCGGCCGGCGCCTACACCCTGCCCGCTGGCATGACCGCGGCACCACAAGCCGTCGGCCAGTACACCCGCAACGCCGCCGCCTGGCAGACCATCGGCCCCGGCCCCTCCGGCACCCGCACGGCGGTCATCACCGGAGAGCCGGACGCCTGGGCGGCGCTCAGCATCCGCGCCGCCGGCGCCACCGTCGCGGGGACCTGGGCGGCGCTCGGGTCATCGGCGGACGCCACGCTCACCACCTCGACGGCCTCCGTCGGCCAGTGGCTGGTCGCGGTCATCGGCTGGGACTGGGACCCGTTCGACGCGATGCTCCCCCCGTCCGGGGACGGCTGGCAGCAGCTCGCCACGTCCGGCCCGCCCGGCAACACCACCAGCCGGCTCATGGCGTGGGCCCGTCCGGTGACGGTCGCGGGCCCGCAGGCCGTCACCGGGTACAGCGCCTCCAGCATCACGGACACCCACCTGCGGGTGTGGCTCCTGGACGGCATCCCCCCGGCCACGGCGCAGCCGTTCACGGTGATCCGGAGTGTGAACGGCATCCGCAAACCCCACCCCGCAGGCGCCGACGTTCGCCTGGCAGATCCCATGATCGTCGCCCTTTAGGAGGCCCCGTGTACGCCTGGAGACCCGGCATGCGGGTCACGGCCGAGCGCCTGCGCGCCGGACGGCTGGCCGGCACCGTCGACATCACCCCAACCACACCGGTGACGAACGCGCTCTACAACGGGACGTTCTACCGGGGCGAGGCCGTCATCACCTTTCCGGCAGGGGTGTTCACCTCGCCGCCGGTGATGTCCGTCACCGCCCGCTCAACCGTCCCCGGCACCGTCATGGAGTGCACCTACACCAGCGTCTCCACCACCGGAGTCACCGTCATCGTGGCCAGGTCCAACCAGAACTCCGTGATCCTCGACTGGGTCGCAGAACAGCCCCTGTAGGAGGCAGACATGCAGCTCATCGCCCGCACCGCCTGGGGCGCCCCGGCCACCTCCCCGGCGGCGGCCCTTCCGTCCGCCCGCGGTGTCGCCGTCCACTACCTGGGGACGAAGTACGAGCCGCGCCCGCACGAGCAGTGCGCCGCGATGGTCCGCTCCATCCGTTCGGCCCACCTGGCGAACAAGGCTGAGGGCTACCTCGACATCGCCTACAACCTGCTTGTCTGCGAGCACGGCGCCGTCTTCGAGGGCCGCGGCGTCCGGAGGCGCTCCGGGGCGAACGGCGGCACCTCGCAGAACACCAGCCACTACGCGGTCTGCGCCCTGCACGGCACGAACGGCCAGCCGTCCGACGCGCTCCTGCGCGGCCTCGGCGAGGCGATCGCCCACCTCCAGCAGCACGGCGCCGGCCGGGAGGTCGTGTGCCACGGCGACCTGACCGCAACCGCCTGCCCCGGCGGCCCGCTCACCTCCTGGGTGCGGGCCGGACATCCACTGCCACCCATCAGCACCCCACCGAACACCCGCGCCCCGACGCCCGAGGAGGACGCCGTGCCGACCGCTGCAGCGTTCCGCGCCCGCGACTACACCCGCAAGCTCCGGCCGGACGAGTGGACCCTGCTGAACTGGACCCGCCGCCAGGACGGCGAGAAGTGGGCCACGAAGGACCCGGAGCCGTCGCTGCTGCTGAACCCCTGCCAGTACACCGCGTCGTTCGGCGTCCGCATCAAGGGCCTCCAGCCCGGCGACGAGGTGCAGCTGCGCTTCAGCTACTGGACGAAGAAGAAGGACGGCGACGGCTGGGAGCGCGTTGCCACCACGCCCATCGACTCCCCGGCGCACGTCGGCGGCAGCGGGCACTTCACCTACCAGTGGACCGGCCGGCTACCGAAGGACCGCCGACTCCGCGCCGAGGTCCTGCACTTCCGCCGCGACGCCGGCGTCGAAGTGGTCTGCGACCTCGCCGACTTCGAGGCCAGCTACTGGCCCGCCTGACCCCACCTGGACCTGTGTAACGCAGGCCCAGCCCTCTGACCTGCAACATCACGAGATCGGACCACCCATGACCTCAACAGCTTTCTGGCGCGCGACGATCGAGCGCGCCGTGCGCACCTTCGCGCAGACCCTCGTCGCCGTCCTCGGCCTCGATGCGACCGGCCTCACCAACGTGGACTGGGGCCCCGGCCTCGCGCTCGCTGGCAGCGCCGCGCTCCTCGCCGTGCTGACGGCGATAGCCACCTCCGGCGTCGGCCCGGCTGGGCCGGGGCTGACGGAGACGCCCAGCAGACGTGACGCCGACCTGCCGACCTGGAGAGGCGAGTGACGCTGCCCGAGAGCGGGGCCGTCGCGTTGGAGTTGGAGAGGCTGCGCGGGGTGATGGCCACCGGCATCGCCGAGATCAAGGGCGAGTTGAAGGCCGCGTTGCAGCGAACCGACACCGCCGAGGAGGACATCCGGCAGTTGGAGACGCGCGTGTCCGCCCTGGAGCGGCGGGTGTGGACCGCGTCCGGTGCTGCTGCGGCTGTCGGGGGCGCCGCCGGATGGCTCGCCCAGGCGATGGGAGGCTGACATGACCACCCCCACCGACGAGCCCGGCGACACCGGGACCGAGCGCCCCGCCGACCCCCCGCCTCCACCGACCGGCCCCTGGAGATGACACAGCCCCCGCCCCCGCTGCTGCGGGTGGCGGGGGCCTTCGGCGTTAGGTGAGTCAGTGAGCCCTTACTCGGCTACTGGATTCTGCTGGCCATGAGTGCGAGCTGCGATGGCCAGGGTCGAGAACTTGCCATCGAGACTGATGATGAGCGACCTGCAGGCCCCTTCTGCAACGGCTGGCGTCCCGAGTTGCTCGTCCTCCTGCCAATAGACGGTTCCGGCACGTCGAAACGCGGCTTCGAGCTTCCCGAGGTCCTCTTCAATGGATTGGGCGATCTCGGCTGCTTCCGGGGACTCCAGCGACGTGACCTGCAGGGCCCTGCGTGCCGACCTAGGATCGGGTCTGGCGTCCACACGGCCCTGAACATCTGTCCGCCAATGCTCTTCCTCTTCGAGTGGCTCACCCGTTGCCTCCCTGGCGGCAAGCTCAGCCAGGGCTTCCGCGGCCCCCACGACCGACTCAACGGCATCCAGATAGTCGCGAAGCGTGGTTAATGCCCTGGAATAGGAGGTTCGCTGCTCTTCATGACGCGCAGTCTTGTATGCCGCAGCGTTGTTGATTCGAGCCACCTTCTGGGCAGAGCTCCCCGATATGACAGCAGCAGCAACAGCGGCTACTGCAGCCACCAGGCTGGCTACGAGGACGACGACATCGCTCATGTTCATGAGATCACTCTGTCAGTCCTGGACGTGTCGAGGTCGGGGTTTCAACATCCCAGCATCTACCCGACCTGCGTCGAACGGTCAGCTGCCCGGAGGCGCCTCCGGCGCGGACAGGATCTGAGCGTCCAGGCTGTCCGCGAGCCGGTCGAGGTCGGTGGCCACCCCGGCGTAGAGCGGGGCCGTGCGGTAGGTGTCTGCCAGATCGCGCAGCATCCGGGCCACGTCGCCGGCGTCCGCGTATGCGACCGCGCCCATCCCGTCCTCGGTCATCGCCCGGTACGTCCGCACCGTCATGGGTGCAGCAGGGCGGGGGGCAGGCGGCTGCGCCAGGCGCTGCCGCACCTGGTCTCGCACGGAGGCCAGCCGCTCATCGACACTTCGCGCTGGCGTGCTGGTGTACTCGCGGAGGCTGGCGACGACCACGTCGGTGATCCGGCGGTCTTCCGCCTTCGCCTTGGCCTTCGCAGCCAGCCACAGGTCGTCGGGGATGCGGATATTGCGCTTCGGTGTCTCACCGGTCGCGGGCCTGCCCATGAGATGCTCCCAGTTTCTGTAGGGACAGTGTCCCTACAGAAACTAACAGGAGGCATGGGACCGCGCAACATTCCATCCGACTGGAAGCTGACCCTCCATAACCTGACTTCCGGAAGGGGTCGCCTCGGAGGCATCACCCCGGATAAGCTCCTCTTATCCGATGCGACAAAAGGGTGATGACGCCCAATCAGGAGGATGCATGACAGGACACCTCGAACCGACCAACCAAACCGTGGTGAACCCCCGCGCTGAGCTGCACCAGCGGTGGGCCGATCGCCACGGTCTCGACGTCGCCGACCGTCTCGCCGCCGCCGAAGACTTCGCCGACGCTCTCGCCGGCCACCTGGTACCCGAGAACACCAGAGACACCTACGACAAGAGCTGGCGCGTCTGGCAGCGCTTCTGCTCCGCCCAGCGCCTGCCCGAGAGCGAAGGGACCCGGGGGGCTCTCGTCGCGTTCGCGGCGTGGATGCTCCGGGAGGGTCGCCAGGCACCTGGGCCGGGAGGCGTCCTCGGCTACGCGCCCAGTTCAGCTGGTACCCACCTCGCCGCCGTCGTTGTCCGCCTCCGCGAATGCGGCTACCCCGTCAGTCGCGACGACGCCGGAGCTGCGCGCGAGGTGCTCGACGGGATCGCCGTGCAGTTGCTCAAGGACGGCGAGCGGCGCGGGCGCGGGCAGGCTCCGGCGGCCGACATCGACGGCCTCCGCCGGATCGCTGCTGCCTGCCCCAACACCCTCGCGGGCCTCCGTGACAAGGCGCTCGTTCTCGACAGCTTCCACTTCGCCGCCCGCGCAAGCGAGCCAGCCGGCCTCCTGCTCGGGGACGTCGCCCTGCACCCCCGCGGCATGCGCGTCTCGGTGCTCACCGGAAAGACCGCGCGGAGCGTTCGTGAGGCGGCCATCCCCTACGCCAACGACTCCGTGATCTGCCCTGTGCGCGCCTGGATCGCCTGGCGCGAGTTGCTGGTCGCCGAGGGCGGTGCACAGTACGAAGACCCGAGCGACCCCGCGTTCCACTCCATCGACCGTTGGGGGCATATCGGCGGCGCCATGTCCCCGGACGCCGTCACCGCGGTCGTTACGCGCGTCGCCGAGCGCTCCGGCATCCCGATTCGCTGGACCGGCCACTCCCTTCGCTCCGGGCTGGCCACCGCTGGCCGGGAAGCGGGGAAGGACGCTCTCGTCATCGCCGCCCAAGGCGGCTGGGCGCCGAACTCCCGGGCCATGATGGGCTACATGCGTCGGGCGGACGAGTGGGACGACAACGCCTCCGCCGGACTGGCCTGACCCCGCCCGAGTGAACCCCGTCCCCCTGCCGCATCCCGGCAGGGGGACGCGCGGTTGGTCGGGGCGTGAAGAACATGTTCCGCGCCGCGTTCGCCGGCGCCGCCACCATCGCCCTGCTCGTCGCCCCTGCCCCCGCCCACGCCGCGCAGGAGGTGACCATGCCGCTGAGCGAGGCGATCACCTCGCTGGCCGTCGAGCCCGAGTCCCGCGACGGGTACAACCGGGACCTCTTCAAACACTGGATCGACGAGGACAAGGACGGCTGCAGCACGCGCGCCGAGGTGCTACTGGATGAGGCGGTCGCCGCACCGACCATCACCGGCAAGTGCACCCTCTCCGGGGGAGAGTGGTACTCGTACTACGACGAGCGCACCATCTCCGGCCCGAGCGGCCTGGACATCGACCACGTCGTCCCGCTCGCCGAAGCCTGGGACTCCGGGGCGTCCAAATGGGACGCCGCGAAGCGCGAGCGGTACGCCAACGACCTCGGGGACCCCAGGTCGCTCATTGCCGTCTCCGGCAGCAGCAACCGGTCCAAGGGAGACAAGGACCCGCAGGACTGGATGCCCCCGGCCGAGTCCGCGCACTGCCGGTACGTGGAGGAGTGGACGGTCGTCAAGGTCCGCTGGCAGCTGGCGGTGGACGAAGTCGAGCTGGCCGCGCTCCAGGACGTGGCGAGCGGGTGCGAGGACGTGGAGGTCACCGTGCAGCTCGCTGACTGACCACCGACGCGACAGTGCCCCCGCCAACCCGGCGGGGGCACTGTGCTGTTGTCAGCGCCGCCAGACGTTGACGCGTTCGGTCGCCAACAACGGGGCCCCATCGGGCCCCTTCATGTGGGCGGGGATCCACTGGCGGCGGCGAAGTTCCCTGCTCGGCCCATGCGCCTGATTCCGCCAGTGCCCTGAGACGACCCAGCGGTGGCGGTACTGCCTTCCGGCTGGCTCACCGCCGGGCTCCGCGTCCTGCGGGGCGTACTGCCGCCGCAGGTCCACCAGCGTGACGTCCGGCGCCGACAGCCCGGCCCGCGCCGCGGCCTTGCGGGCCGGGCCGCGCCCCCGGTCTACCGCGCGGTCGACGAGCTGCGGCTGCTCCATCAGCAGCCACGCGGCAGCAAGCGCCCGGAGTGGCGTGGCCAGTGCGCCGCCGGCCGGAAGGGGTGCCGGCTCGGCTTCGATGGGCAGGCCCTCCGCGCGGAGCGGAATCAGCGGCGGGATGCGCTCCTCGTCCAGACTGACCGACGGCCCGGACTCCAGCGCCTCGCCCACCGTCAGGCGATCCGGGCGGTCGCCGGCGGCGTGGCTGGAGCCCCCGCCACGGCGCGCCATCTCGTCGGCGAACCGGCGGCGGGCGACGAGACCCCAGATGAGGAGGTGTCCGTCGTGCGGGCCCCAGGTGAGTCCGTCGACCGGCACGCGGACCCCCTGAGAATCCACGTGTCCCAGGCCGCCCTCGAAGACGATCAGCCCTGACGCCGACGGCCGGTCGGCCGTGGCCCAGGAGGCGGCATCGAGGGCGCCGCCGGCGTGGACGGCGAGTGCGGTCATGTCAGCGGATGCGTAGTACAGGGCGGCGAGCCGAAGATGGTCAGCAAGGGCGTCCAGGCCGGGCTGCATCGCATCGCCCGTCCGGGCCCGGATCGGCATCGTGGAATCGCCGAGGTGGCGCACCATCTGGGTGCGCCACCTCGGCAGGTCGCGAGGATTCACTCGTCATCCCCGGCGAACACCACGCGGGCGCCAGCGAGCTGGGCAGCGGCGCGGGCGGTGATGGCGCGGTGCCAGCCGGGGCCGTAGTGCGTGACGATCCAGGGCAGCTTCAGGCCCTCCGGCCCCTTCGTCCGGTAGGTGACCAGCTCGACGTCCTCTTCGTCGCTGTGCTTCGCGACGATGTCGGCGACCGCGGCGTCGGCGGCCTGGCGCAGTTCGGCGAGGCGGATCGTGACCCAGCCGGTCACGTCGTCGCGTCCGGACTCCCAGGACCGGACGGTCCTGGGGTTGACGTCCAGCAGCTTGGCGAGCTGGTCGCCCGTCAGCCCGAGCTGCTCGCGGGTCAGGGTCACCTCGGCGGGCGTCGCGGGGTCCTCGTCGGCGGCGTCCTCCCGCAGCTGCTTCAGGTGCGGCAGCAGCTCGGGGCAGACGGCAACACCGGACTCGCCAACCTCCGCCAGATCCCGCAGGATCTGTGCGGCGATCTCCTCCAGGCGCTCGTCGGATGTGGCCGCGGTGATGCCGTACTCCTCCCGCTCGTGGCCGTTGATGGCGCCGTCGAGGTTCCACTCGGCGACGGTCTCGGAGCCGTCCCAGTCCTCGTCCTCGATGTCGAGGCGGTCGCTGATCTCGTCCTCGGCCTGGGCGGCGTCGTCGTCGAGGCGGCCGACCTTGTGGCTGCCGTCCCACTCGATCGTGGCGCCGTCAAGAACGCGCTGAGCCAGGGGCTTCAGCTCCTCCATGAGGTCATTCGCGGCTGCGGCAGTGAGGACGGGGATGCGGTACCGGCGGACGCGACCGTGGTAGACCTCGGCGGGGCGCCCGCCCCCGACCTCCGAGTCGTAGCTGGCAAGCATCACGCCGTCCTCCAGGTCCAGCTCGATGTAGGCTGGCTGAGCCTTGTGCTCCTGGCTGTAGTGCCGGTGCAGTTCGGTGTCGGTGTCGCAGGGGCGGATGGTGACCTCGGTCATGACGGTGCCTTTCGTGGTTCGCTGAAGTGTGCGCGTGGTGTGGGTCAGGCGGCGCGGGCGGCGGCCTTGATGGCGCCGGTGACGTCGCTGAGGAAGTCGATGTGCTCGCGGTCGCCGTCCTTGAACCTGATCTCGTAGCAGTCGGCGTTGGTGTGCCGCGCCCAGAACTTGCCGTCGGCGACGTCGTACCAGAGCTTGTCGATGCAGGTGACGATGCCGTAGGCGCGGCTGTTGGCGACCGCGCGGTCATCGACGGTGCAGCCGGATACGTTGCCGGTGCCGTACCGGCTGACGTCGATGCGGGTGGACCAGCTCATCGGCTCGTTGAAGTAGATGCGGTCGTGGCCCGCCTTCTGCCAGCGGCGCCCGCCGATGCGGATGAGCGACTCGACGGTGATCGGGGCCGGGGCCGGCGCGTCGAGAGCGAGGCGGGCGTCGAGACTGGCCTCGTCGATGACCCACTTCCCGCTGATCTTGGTCCCGCCGATGACGTTGCGGCGGAGCCAGAGGCGAATGGTGGCCACGGTCCGGCGAGCCTTGGCGGCAGCGGCAGTGGTGTTCATCGGGTTCTCCTTCGCTGAGTCTCTTACAGCGTTGTCTGGGGCTGTCCCCTGACAAGGAAAACCGTAGCACCCTAATTTAGGGTGCGTCAACTCCTTGTGGTCACATCCTGACCTGCCGTGCGATCCTGCCGCCATGGACGCCGTCGTCGCGGCCGTGGCCGCGCTCCGGAGTACGGACCTCCCCGGGAAGCCGTGGACCGTGCAGCAGATCGCCCGCGTGCTCCCCCTGCTGGCCGACGGGCCCGGACCCCTCGCGGTGGAGGCGGAGACGCTCCGCTGGCTCGCAGCAGTCGACGCCGGCGCCCCGCTCCCGGACTGACCTACCCCCACACCTCCGGCCCGCCGCCGCGCCACTCCACCAGGGCGGGGTCGGCGAGGTCCGCAGTCTCCCAGTCGGGCAGCCCGGCCCGCCGCAGGAACTCCCGCAACTCCGCCTCCGAACGCGCCCGCCCGATCGCCTCGCCGTCCGCCCGCACACGCCGGCCACCACCGTCCGGCGGGTACACGACGATCGAGGCACGGGGCATACCGCCAGCCTGCGGCAGGGGTGGGGGCGGCGCTACTCGGGCGCCACCCTGGGGTGAGCCCAGGGTGGCAGCACGGCCCCTCCCGCTCACCTCAGCTTGTTCAGGTCCTCCTGGCTCATGCCGAACCGCATGTTCGGCTGGTCGTACTCGAAGGGGTATCCGACGATGAGCGCGGAGGCGATGAGCACGCCGTTGGGCAGGTAGGTGCCAGTTGCCCGCTCGATCACGTGCTTCACGTCGTAGCTGCCGAAGATGGAGTCCGAGGCTGGCGTGATGTTGTCGCGCAGCCATCGGGCCGTCTCGACGACCAGATCCTCATTGCGCCGCAGGTGCTCGCGCTGGACGGCGAGTTCGGCACGCCGCTGCACAGCGGTCAGGCGAGAGGGGTCGAACACGCCGATGCCGAAGTAGCTGAGCTTCTCGTGTTCCTTCATCACTTCGGCCAGGGTCGGCCACTCGAGCTGGCGGCGGCGAGCGATCAAGTACGTCGTACCGGTGGCCGCCTGGTAAGCGCGAATCCACGACTTCTGACGATGGTTCTGGGTCATCGGGTGCTCCTCGCAGGGCTGCCCACGTCCCCCGCACGGATGACTGATGACCTGGCGGGAAGTGCTGGGCGCGATTCGGAGAACCTTGTCTTCGCCGCCACGGCGGACGTGGGCCACCATGACTCGGAGCGGGCAGGCGCTATCTGCCAGGGAGCAGCATACCCATCTGCGCGGCCTTCGGATGGCGACGGCGTTCTTACGGGCCCTCTACTCGGGCGGCTGCACCACGTAGATGCCCATGCCGCTGACCGTCTCGACCAGCCCCTCGTTCTTCAACACCTGCGTCGCCTTCCGCAGCGTGTCCCGGGCGACGCCCCACTGCTGCTCCAGCTCGACCATGCTCGGGATGCGGCGGCCGGGCGGGATCTCTCCGCTCTCGATGCGGCGGCGGAGGTCGTCGGCGATCTGCCGGTAGGGCGGGACGGGTCCGTCGCGGTCGATGGTGCTCACGGTCCCGACGCTAGGTACCCAGCCCTGTGGGCGCATAGCTACCGGTATGGGTAGCAGAGGGTGGTAGGGGGTAGTACGGTCCCTTCACAGAAGAGCCCCCACGCCGGGTGGAGCCGGCCAGGGGCGCGGACGTCAGCTCTGGAGAGACGCCATGAACGAGCCTACCGCCGAACCCGCCGATACGGCCGAACAGGTGAGCGGAGAACGGCCGCCACCGATCACGCCCCAGTACAAGCTGCTCCCGGTTGTCGCGTACATCCGCTACCCCTGCTGCAGCACCGTCGGCCCCCGCCGCGACGAGCACGTGTGCCCGCCGCCGGACGAGGGCGAGGAGTAGGGGTCAGTCCCGGGCCGGCGGGTCCAGCCGCTCCGGCAGCAGTTCGCGCGGGGAGACGCCGAGGGCGTCGGCGATGTCGAGCAGGCTGTCGACCCGCGGCGACATGACCCCGCCCTCGACGCGGGAGACCGTCTTCCGATCCAGGTTCGCGCGCTCGGCCAGCTCCTCCTGGGAGAGGTTCGCGTGCAGCCGCGCCTCCCGTATCAGCTGCCCGACGGCGAGCCTGCGCTGGAGCGTGTGGGCGGGGAGGCGGCGGGCGGGGCGGGGCACACGGCCACATCACCCTCAAAGGATCTTGAAGTCCGTACCTTAAACGGTACAGTTTTGGATCATCTCCCCTCGGGCGTCTGTCTGCGGGTACCCCTACGGTGGAGAGCAGACGTGTCGGGCCGCGAGGGTCGGCCCCCTCATCCGGTCCCGGCACACCGCGGCCCCCCTCTCACGAGGGGGGCCGCTTCTTCGTTCACGCCCTCCGACCTGCGGACTCGACTTGGATCGGTGGGAGATTTTTGGGAGGAAGGGGTGGGGGAGAGCACTGCTCGGAGACTGTCCGCAAAGTGCACTGGGATTGCTAACCCATCAAGCAGCGAGACGATAGAAATAGTCCTTGACCTGCGGTGATGGCATGGAACGCGCTGGTTGCCCACCTGGACCCGGCGTTCGCCGAGAAGCTGCTGAACTTCATCATCGCGGAGGTCATCCGGCACCACGAGACCATCGCGAACGAGTCCGTGAGCAGGGAAGAGACCGGAGACCGATAACCGCGGGACTCCATCGTGCGCCTCTTGGGAGGAATTTGGGAGATCAGCAAGCGGTCTCCCAGATTTCCTTCCACCCGAGGTTCCTCATCGCCCGCTCGAAGACCTCCTGAAGCCCATCCAGTCGGTACTGCCGCATCTTCGGCGTAGGGCGGCGATAGTGCGCCTTGATTCCAGGGTACCGGTGGCCCATCTGCTCATACCCCAGAACAGGCGCGACACCGATCTCCTCCTGCAAGGAGTCATGCAGGCGCCGCAGCCCGCGCGCGCTCAGCCCAGGAGCGATGGGCTCCCACTCCTCTTTCAGGGCAGTTCCCCGGGCCTTCGGCCGAGCCGGCCTTCCATCTGCCGCCGGCCGCAACGTCGAGCACCAGTGGCTGCGCCACCACAGCGCGCCCTTGGGCGTCGTGCACACGTACTCGTGCGGCCACCACTCCAGGTGGCCAGCCCAGAGGTCTGCCAGGAACGGCGGTACGTCGACGTCCCGAACGCCTGCAGCCGTCTTGGGCGGCTCGAAGGCCCGGAAGCAGACGCGCTTCCCCGTCTCCGGGTCCCGCTTGTAGTACTCGGCCAGAGCCCCCACGTCGGCATGCACTCGGATGGTTGGGCACTCGAACCATCCGCCGTCGTACTGCTGTCGGCGGCGGCGCAGGATGTTGTCCCGGTGAAGGCCGACCAACTCCTCGTAGCGCAGGCCCGTCCAGGTGTCCGTCACGATCTGGAGGCCAACCACGGGTCCGAGACGACGCGCCAACTGCAACACCTGCTCGGGGGTCACCACGGAGCCGCGGCCGTCATCGTCCGCACCCTGCTCGGGCCGGGGCGCGGCTGCCGCGGTGAGCCCAGTCAGCCTGCGTCCGTACAGCAGGTTCACCTGTAGATGCCGCGCATCTACGGCGCCTGTCAAGATGCGGCTCATGAGCCCGACGCAGTCCTTGATGGTGGACTCGGCGCAGGTCATGGAGCGAGCCCAGGACTCGACCTGAAACCAGTTAATTTCTTGCAGCGGGGTGAACTCCCACCTCGGCAGGATGTGTGCTTCCAGTCGCTCCCAGCGGTTCATTGTGGTGCGGCCACGAGGGTTCTGGGACGCCATCCATTCCCGGGCCCAGTCTCCGAAGTGTCGCCGGGACAACTCGGGGTCGATCCACCGGCCGGCGCGAATCGCGGCTTCTTGCGCCCGCCCCCATTCCAGGGCTGCGTTCTTCAACGGGAAGCCCGACTCACTCCCTTCCGAGCCGTCCGGCTTCTTGTACTTGACACGCCAGGACACCTTTCCCTTCTTGCCCTTGGCGGTACTGACCCGCTTCTCTGCGTAGGCCATGGCTCTCCTCAGGTAGGCCCGGAACGCACAGCGCCCCGCACGCGGCGGGGCGGTGGGGGAAGTGCGCTTCCTCAGCTCGCGCAGGCGAGCAGTTCCTGCATGGTCACAGATCCATCATGCAACGCGGCTTCGAGCAGCTGCGCCTGGTCCTCCGTGAACTCCTCGGCATCCACGTAGACCACGTCCTCGTCGAGGCGATGGTCCACCCACATGGCCACGCCGTGCGTCATCCGCTGCACTCGCAGCACTCGCGACCTGGACAGAGATGTCCGCATAGGTCCCCCTACAACGCCAGATCGTCGGCCCCCTCATCTGGTCGTCACATCCCACCACACCGTCACCACAAATGACAGGGGGTAGGCGGAACCTGTCGATCCGGTTACGAATCCGATGGCCCGTCAGGTTCTTCATCGTCGAGGCCGTGGAGCGCGCGCTCCCGCTCGCGCCACTCCTTCAGTGCCGCCAACAGGTCCTCGGCAGACATGCCCGGCTGCCCTCGGACCACGATCGTGGCCTGCACCTCTCCACCAGAAGTCGGAACGGTGAGCACCTGCGAGTCCAGCAGTGGCCCTTCCTGGAGGGCCTGGACCACGCGAAGGGACAGGTCGGAGGAGGCCGCGACATCGGAGCCGGCGCTTTCGCTGTCCAGGATCTCGTCGATGCGGTCGGGAGGCCAGCCCACCTTCTCGGCGTAGGTCAGCACCGTGGTGGAGACGCTCCGCAGCGCGCCCTTCTCGATGTTCGCGATGGCGCCGCGCGTCTTGCCGGTGGCCTCCGCGATGTCCTGCTGCTCGATGCCCAGCTTGATGCGGGCAGCCTTCAGCTCTGCGCCCAGCCGTGCCCAGTCCCTCTCCATGGCGCTCACTATCTCACCCGCACGTGCACTCCGTCAGTGTGCATCTCAGCCTTTGAGCAGCGCATGAGCAGCGCATGGGGTGCATCAAGGGGTGCATTCTCACGCGCATCTGATCTTCGAGGCGTGCGCCCATAGCGCGGGGGCGCATCCGACGCACTGCGCGCACACTGTCCTCAGATGGCTTGTGCACTGCGCATCACTGTGCTTATGCTCAGTGCGTGACACCGAACGGCATCGCCATACGGGCGATCCGCCGGCTGCGCCAGTTGCGGCTGTGCGATCTCGCCCACCTCGCGGACCTCCACCCCAGCTACCTCTCGCGAGTCGAGCGGGGGCTGGCCGGGGCGAGCAAGGGCACCATCCGCCGCCTCGCCACCGCGCTGGCGGTGTCTCCAGCCGACATCACCCGAGGAGCAGACATGGCCGAGGAGGCCAACCCCCAGACCGAGATCCCCGCGCCCGGCACCGAAGCCGGCGCTTACTACCACTACACCCCCGAGCAGGCCGCGGCCTGGCTGCCGTGGGCGCCGCGAGTGCTGCGGATGAAGGCCCGCGCCTACGAGATCCCGCACAACCGCGGCGGCGGGCGCATCAGCTTCACCGGCCTCGACATCCGCGAGATCAGCCAGCTCACCGCGGTCCGGCCGCTTGGCGAGAAGAAGCGGGGCCGCACGAAGCGCACCCCCGCTGCCGCCTGACCCACCACGCAATCGGGGCCGCCCCGCGCACCGGGACGACCCCCGCAGCCCACCCACCTAGAGAGGCGGACTACATGTCCCCATCATCCACCACCCACCGCCCGAGCAGCGAGGTTGTCGCCGCTGTGGCCGCCGCCGTACCCGTCGAGGTCCGTGAGGCGTTCGACGCCGCCGTGGCCGCCCGGCGCCAGTTCCACGCAGCGACGACCTTCGCCGACCGCCGCGCCGCGTTCACCGCGCTGACTGCCGCCAACAACGTCCTGAGTGACCACCGCCGCAACCTCCCGCAGCAGGCCGCTCGCGTCGCGCAGACCGGCGGTGCGGCATGAGCGACATGACCCGCGACGAGCAGATCGCCGCCCGCTTCCGCGCCGACACCGCCCGCCACCAGCTGACGATCCTCCACGACGACGGCCTGTACCGGCACCTGCGGGTCGCTGCTCCCGGCACGTCCATGTACTGGTTCGAGCTGGTCACCTGGCCGGGCTCCCTGGCCATCCGTGGCGACATCGACGGCGGACACGTCTTCTCCCGCCTGGACGACATGTTCGCGTTCTTCCGGGCCGACGCCAGTTGGGGCATCAACCCGGACTACTGGGCGGAGAAGCTGCCTGGCGGCCGTGACTCCGTCCGTGAGTACTCCGAGGACACCGTTCGGCAGATCGTCCGCGAATGGTTCGTGAGTGCCGTCCGCTACAGCGACGCACCGCGCGGCCTCGGCAAGGCGGTCCGCTCCGAGATCCTCGACCAGGACCTGTACGACGAGGACGAGGCCCGCGACCTGTTGGAGTCGTTCGAGTTCAAGGGTCGCCGGTTCGGCGAGACCTGGGAACTCAGCTTCCGGGACTACACCCCGCACTTCTTGTGGGCCTGCCACGCGATCCACCACAGCATCAAGCTCTACGACGCGGCCAAGGCTGCCCGCGCGGGGGTGGCGGCATGAGCCTGACCCCCGAGCGCCTGGAGCAGATCCGGGCCATGCGGTTCGTGACCAGCCTCAACACCGCCGCCGAGCACTTCGCCACCGACGAGGAGCGCTCCCTCTACCGCCTGGCCGCCGAGCACTACAACGCCCGTCTCGACCTCCTCGCTGAGGTCGACCGGCAGGCGAAGCGGATCGACCAACTCGCCGCCGACCGGCACCACTGGATGACCCAGTACCACGAGGAGTCCCGCACCTACTGGGACGCCGAACTCCCGCCCGGCGGCGAGTGCTGCGCCGTCTGCTACCAGCCGGTGGAGTCCGAGCCCTGCCCGGACCACCACCCGGCGACCGTCGCCGACCGGCTGACGGCCGAGATCGACCACCTCCGCGCCGAGCTGGCCGCCCGCCCGACCCGCGCCAAGGTGCTGGAGGAGGTGGCGGACACCCTCGTCGCCGCCTGCCCCGACCACGGCGAGCGGTCCGAGTGCCGCATGACGTGCGCCTGCGACGTGGCCGCCGAACTGCGGATGGACGCCGCCGGGCACCCGGTGCACGAGGCGCCGGTCCTCCCCTGGCTGCCCCTGCTCGACGACGAGGACCGCGACAGCCTGGCCGTCGCCCTCGAGGAAGAGGTGTGCGGCGGCACGGACAGCGTGATGGGCGGCCTGGAACACCTCCTCGCCCGCTACCGCCGCGTCGCCCGCCCCGCCTCCGCCCCGGATGTCGCCGGCGGTGCGCGGTGACCGCCGTGGCGCCGGGCGGCGTCTGGCTCGGCCACCTCCGCCCCGGCACCCCGGAGTGGGATGCGGCGCGGGCCGGGCTGACCGTGACTGCCACCGAGATCGCCGCCGTCATGGGCCTCTCCCCGTGGCAGTCCCGGTTCAGCTTGTGGCACAAGAAGGCCGGCCTGCCGACGCCCCCGTTCACGCCGTCGCCGGAGATGGAGTGGGGCAACCGCCTGGAGGACGCCGTCGCCCAGAAGTGGGCCGACGAGCACCCCGGGTGGTGGCCCGCCCCCGCCGGCACCTGGCAGCACCACGACCGGACCTGGCAGCGCGCCACCCCCGACCGGCTGCTGTTCACCACTGCACCGGACCCCGACTGGGACGGCGCCGTCGACATCGACACCGCGCCCGCCGCGCTCCTGGAGGTGAAGACCTCGCCGTTCGGCGACGGCTGGGAGGACGGCGTCCCCGTCCACTACCAGTGCCAGATCCAGTGGCAGCTCGACACCCTCGGGCTGACGGTCTGCCACGTGGCGCTGCTGGTCGGCGGCTACGACTACCGCGAGTACGTCGTGGAGTACGACGAGGCCGACGCGAAGCTTCTGGTCGCCGAGGCCGAGACGTTCCTGGCCACGGTGGAGTCCGGGGAGCGTCCGCCGATCGACGCCTCCGACGCCACCTACCAGACCATTCGGCGCCAGCCCGAGGGCCGCGACGACGTCGAGGTGCAGATCCCCGCCGCCCTGGCCGACCGCTACGAAGCCGCCGCCGTGGCGAAGAAGACCGCGGTCGCTGAGCACCAGCAGGCCGCCGCCGAGGTCCTCGACCTCATCGGGACCGGCCGGTGGGCGGCCGTCGCCGGCCGCCGCATCGCCCAGCGCACCGTCCGCGACGGCCGCACCCACTCCCTCACCCCCAGCAAGCAGAAGGCGAGCACCACGTGAGCATCTCCGCCGCCGTCGCCAAGCGCGACAACAGCCCCGGCGCCATGGTCGCCTCCTACCGGGCCGACTTCGCGACCGTCCTCCCCGAGCACATCAAGGCCGACACCTGGGTCCGCCTCGCGCAGGGCACCCTGCGCCGCGACCGAAATCTCGCCGCCCTCGCCGAGCGCAACCCCGGCTCCCTCATGGCCGCGCTGTTGGACTGCGCGCGCCTCGGCCACGAGCCCGGCACCGAGTCCTACTACCTCGTGGCCTTCGGCAACGAGATCCAGGGCATCGAGGGCTACCGCGGCGTCGTCGAGCGCATGTACCGGGCCGGCGCGGTCGCCTCCGTGAAGGCGGAGATCGTCCGCGAGCGGGACGAGTTCCGCTACGACCCGGCCGAGATGGAACGGCCCGTGCACCGCGTCGACTGGTTCGGCGACCGCGGCAAGATCCTCGGTGCCTACGCCTACGCGGAGTTCAAGGACGGCTCGACGTCCCGCGTCGTCGTGATCGACCGGGCCTACATCGAGCAGGTCAAGAAGCAGTCCCGGGGCAGCGACAAGGCGTCGTCCCCGTGGGTGAAGTGGGAAGAGGGGATGGTCCTCAAGACCGTCGCGAAGCGGTTGGAGCCGTGGGTGCCGACCTCGAACGAGTGGCGCCGCGAGCAGCTGCGGGCCCACGCCGAGGTCGCCGCCGAACAGCGGCCCGCCGTGACCGCCGTGCCCGTTCCCGTCCCGGCGGAGGAGCCCTCCGTGGACATCAGCACCGGCGAGGTCATCGACGGCGAGCTGGAGCCGGAGGGCGGCTGGGACGCCCCCGCCGCCTGACGCTCCACCGCACACCGGTCCCGGGGGGGGGGGGGGGGGGAGGGGGGGGGGGGGGGGGGAAAACACCACAAAAACCCCCCCCAAAAAAAAACACCGACGAAAAAAACCCTTCCCCCGCCCCCTCCGACCACCCCAAAAGCCACAAAACCGAAAC
>NZ_JBSGXD010000028.1:32409-61578 GCF_053609225.1 Rhodococcus sp. NPDC054953
GGGGGGGCCCCCCCCCCCTTCGCCCCCCCCACCACCCCCTGTCCCTGCGGGGGGCCCCCCCCCCCCCCCCCCCGGGACCCCCAACCACCCAGCAGCACCCATCTGAGGAGACATCCATGCAGCACGACATCGTCGTCCGCGGCATCGCGCACACCGTAGAGGCCACCGAACCGGCGCCCGGCCTGCGCGCCTACCTCCTGCCCGAGGAGCACCGGGTCGACATGGGCTACAACGCCCGCCTCGGCCACCACACCGGGCCTTACATCGCCCGCTTCGAGCACATCACGGAGGCCGAGGCCGCCGGACGCCTCATCGGACCGCTCGCCGACTGGACGAAGGCCCGCGGGGATCTGATCTCGCTGGAACTCGGCAAGCAGGTCACCGCCGTCATCGAGCACCAGACCCACGGCGTGATGGGCGCTCCCCTCACCGACGCCCCGTCCCGCTGAACACAACGCCGCCCCTCGCCATGACAGCTGGCGAGGGGCGGCACCCCAACCGTACCCGGAGGTACACCCATGAACGTCTCAGCCACCGACCTGGCCGCCGCCCTCGCCACCGTCACCCCCCACGCCGGACGGCCCTGGCCGACCATCAACATCGAGCGGACCACCGACACCCTCTACCTCGCCGCCAGCGACGGACGCACCGTCGCGGTCGCCCGCATCCCCCACCTCCCCGCCGCCCCCGGATGGGCCCGCCACATCAGCGTCTACAGCGCCACGTCGGTCACGTCATGGCTGGATGACCTCGTGACGGTCACCGTGACCCTCAACGCCG
This sequence comes from Rhodococcus sp. NPDC054953, assembly GCF_053609225.1. Taxonomy (NCBI): domain Bacteria; kingdom Bacillati; phylum Actinomycetota; class Actinomycetes; order Mycobacteriales; family Nocardiaceae; genus Rhodococcus; species Rhodococcus sp. NPDC054953. The sequence continues at coordinate 33,190 of NZ_JBSGXD010000028.1, forward strand.
TGCCCGCCACCGGCACCGAGGCGATCACCTTCACCTCCGGCCACGCCGTCATGCACCTTGGCTGCATCAAGGCCGACGCGGACCTGCCGTGGCGCCGGGCGATCGGCGACGCCCTCCGCAGCCACGCCGCAGTCGGCCGCCGCGAAGTGCTGGCGCTGAACACTGCGCTCCTCGCCCGGTGGGAGTCGGCCGGACGAGACCTAGAGGTCATCCCCGGACCGGCCGGCGCGCCGATGATCCTGCGCGGCCCCGACGTCATCGGCATGCAAATGCCCATGACCGCGTCCGGAGACGACGCGGTGACCACCGCCGCCGCGACCGCCGACGCCTGGGCCGACGCCCTCTTCACCGCCACCACCCGCTGACCCATCACCCGCTGACCCACCGAAGGGCCGCCCCACCCAGGGGCGGCCCCGGAAGGAGCACCCAGTGACCCGCCAGACACCCGCCGAACGCCTCGCCGCCAGCAGCCGCGACCAGCTGCTCGCCGACATCACCGCCCGCTCCGACTGGGACCAGCACCTCGTCGAGCAGGCCGTCCTCATCTACGGCCTGGAGCACGCCGAATGGTCCTGCAACTCGCTGCGGGAACTCCTGCCGCCGCTCGCCGCCGGCTACCTCGGCGCAGCCATCAACTCGCTCCGGACCGCCGGGATCATCGAGCACACCGGCCGCATGGTCCCCTCCACCAGCCCCACCACCCACGGCCACCGCATAGCGATCTGGCGCCTCTCCCTCAAGGGCCACATCATCGCCGCCGCCCGGCCGACCGCGACCGCCGGGGAGGTGGCGGCGTGAGCACCCCGACCCGGCCCGCACCCCCGCACGGCACCGAAGGCCGCTACAAGGGCAGCCAGACCCGCCCCCCGTGCCACTGCCCCCGCTGCACCCGCGCCAGCTACCTCGCCAACATCCGCCGCGCCCGCATCCGCGCCGAACACGGCGGCAACCGCATCAGCCGCGACGCCCTCCTCCCACACGTCGACGCCCTCCTCGCCACCGGCATGAGCCGCAGCGCCATCGCCCGCGCCGCCGACGTCTCCGTCTCCACCATCTGCTACATCAAGAACGGCCAGTCCAACGGCTGCCAGCGCGACCAGGCCCTGCGCATCCTCGCCGTCCAGCCCGGCCAAGGCGTCCGCCAACTCGACGCCACCGGCACCATCCGCCGCATCCGAGCCCTGTACGCCATCGGCCACGGCCAGCAGGCCATCGCCGACGCCGCCGGAATCGAGCGGTACTACGTCTCCCGCCTCATCGGCGACGCCCCCCTGCGCGTCAGCTCCAGGCTCGCCGAGCAGATCGCCCGCGCCTACCGCACCCTCAGCCGGACCCCCGGCAACTCCAAGCGCGCCGCCACCCGCGCCCGCCGCGAAGGCTGGCACTCCCCGGCCGCCTGGGACGGCGACGCGATCGACGACCCCTGCGCCCTCCCCGAGCGCGACAGCGGACACGACGCCCTCACCCGCGACGAACTCGGCGCCCTGCGACGCCAGGAGATCGCCCACCTCGCCGGCGGCGGGGAGAGCCGCCAGGAAATCGCACGCCGCCTCGGCATGGCCCCCGGCCACGTCCGCGACATCCTCCGAGACCTCAGGAGCGCCGCATGACCAGCACCTGGATCAACGACGCCGCCTGCCGCGGCCAGGACACCGACCTCTGGTTCCCCGGCCCGGCCGGCGACAGCGGAGCCGCAGGCATCCGCATCTGCCAGCAGTGCTCGGTACGGGAGCAATGTCTCGCCGACGCCATGGCCGAAGAACGCGGACTCAGCCGCGAACAGCGACACGGCATCCGCGGCGGACTCACCCGCAAGCAGCGCGCCGAACTCGACCGCAAGACATCCCTCGGAGAAGCCGCATGACCACCGCCGACTGGACGCACCACGCCGCCTGCGCCAGCACCGACCAGCCCGACATCTGGTTCCTCGAAGGCACCAGCGAAGGCCGCGCAGCCGCAGCCATCTGCCGACGCCAGTGCCCCGTCGCGCTCGCCTGCCTGGTCGCCGCCTTGGAGGAAGAGGCCGGCACCCCCGCCCCGCATCGGTTCGGCATCCGCGGCGGGCTCCTCCCCGACGAGCGCTACCGCATCCACATCGGCCGCCGCGTCACCACCGCCGCATGACGAAGGGGCGGCCCGCGGGCCGCCCCAGGAAGAGAGAGGGGGAAGAGGTGTCAGGAGGACTTCGGGGCGGGCGCGATCTTCGCGACCCACTCCCGGGTGAAGCCGGTCAGCTTGGCCATGTGCGACGGTCCCTTGCCCTCGGCACGGCCGCGAACGAGCAGGTCGCGCAGCTCCCGGTCGGCCTCCTGGAAGGCCGTCTCCGCCGCAGTACGTCGCTCCGCCGCCGCCTGAATCTCCGTGTCGAGGGTGTCCATGGCGTACATGGTGCCACGTCACGTCGCGATCGCGCTACGCGATCGCGCATGGAGGTCGCGAACCGCGATCGCGAACGCTATTCTCATTCATGGGTCGAACGGATCAACACCCGCTGAGAGCGGGCCTGTCCGCCATGCCCAGAACCACCCGCAAACGAGAGAAGGAGCCAATGGGCTACGAGCTGCGCCGCCAGCTGCGCGAGGTCCTGGGGCCGACCATCACCGGCCTCCAGCGCGCCGTGGCCCTGGAGATCGCGGACGACGCCAACGAGGACACGCGAGAGAGCTGGGCCGCGCTCGATGACCTCGCGCGGTGGACGGGCGCCAAGGACGTCAACGTCGTCCGCAACGCGCTCAAGCGCCTCGGCGCGGCCGGCTGGGAGTTCCGCGTGCCCATCGGAAAAGGGAAAGACGGCCGTCTGCTGTACGCCGTCCCGGGCCGCCGCATGACGTACAAAGTCCCCCATTTTGAAGGGGTAGCCACGGCTCGCCCTTCCACTCAAGGGGTAGCCACGGCTCCTTCCGAAGGAGCGGGGGCTACCCCTTCACCCCCCCAAGGGGGAGCAGGGGCTCCTACACAAGGAGCCACGGCTCCTTCCGAAGGAGCGGGGGCTACCCCCTTCTCCTCATACTCCTCATCTCCTCAGCCAGAAGAGGAGCGCAACAGCGGCGGTCGCTACCCAGCCGAGGTTCTCCCGCTCCTCCACGCCATGAGCGCCAGCGGCCTGAATGTCCGGTGGCCGTTTAAGGGCGACGACTGGTCCCCGATCGTCGCCGTCGTCAAGGAGTGCGGCGTGAAGGCGATGGTCGAACTCGCACATCACGCCGCCGCCAACGCCCGCACCCCGGTGACGAGCGCCAAGTACTTCCTCGGCGGCTGGGGCGAGCTGGCGCCAATGGCCCCCGAGGGCACGCACGTCTACCGGCCCAACGCCCAGCGCCCCGGCCCCACCTACACCAGCCCCGAAGAGAACGGGATCTTCTGATGACCCTTGCCCCCGATGCGTGGAGCGACCTCCACGAACCATCCGCCATGGACGCCGCGTTCGACCGGACCCCGCCGCACGACCCCGCCGCCGAGAAGTCCGTCCTCGGCGCCTGCATCATCAGCCCCCAGGCGTGCCGCGAGGTCCTCGACGTCCTCAACCCGGCCGCTTTCTACAAGCCGGCCCACGAGACGATCTACAACGCGATCGGCCGCATGAGCGCCCACCGCATGCCGATCGACCCCATCACCCTCGCCAAGTACCTCGCCGACTCCGGTGACCTCGCCCGCGTCGGCGGTGCCAGCTACATCTCCCAGCTGGTGATGGCCGTGCCCACCGCGGCAAACGGCGAGTACTACGCCTCGATCATCGAGGACCGCTGGCTGCGCCGCGAGCTGATCAAACTGGGAACGCGGATCGTGCAGATGAGCTACGCCACCGAGGACGCCACCCACGACATCGTCGAGCGCGCCGTCGCCCTCACCCGCGAACTCCGCGACCAGGGCAATTCCACCGAGGACCTTCCCACCGAGGACCTGCTGGACTTCGTGCAGCACGAGGACACCTACGACTGGCTGGTGCCGGACCTGCTGGAGCGCGGCGACCGGCTGATCCTCACCGCCTCCGAGGGCGGCGGGAAGTCCACGCTGCTGCGGCAGATGGCCGTCATGCTCGCCGCCGGCCTCCACCCGTTCACCCAGGAGCACATCGCCCCGCTGAAGGTCCTCGTCCTGGACTGCGAGAACGGCGAGGCCGCCTCCCGCCGCAAGTACCGGCCGCTCCTCAACAGCGCCGAGCGCGCCAAGCACGGGATGCGCCGCGGCCAGTTCCACATCGAGTGCCGCCCCGCCGGCGTCGACCTGACCCGCCCGCAGGACCGGGCCTGGGTGATGCGCCGGGTGGAGCGCCTCATGCCGGACATCCTGATCATCGGCCCCGTCTACCGCCTCCACGCCGGCAACCCCAACGACGAAGAACTCGCCCGCAAGGTGTCCGTCGTGGTGGACGAGGCCCGCGCCACCGCCCGCTGCGCCGTCCTCATGGAAGCCCACTCCCCCCACGGCGGCCCCATGGGGCCCCGCTCCCTGCGCCCCCTCGGCAGCTCGCTGTGGATGCGCTGGCCCGAGTTCGGGTTCGGGCTACGCCCGGTCGAGGACGAGAAGTCCGCCGCCAACTCGGAGGGCTGCCGCGGCCGGCGGGTCCTGCCCTGGCGCGGGATGCGGGATGAGCGGGCGTGGCCGCCGTACCTGCGTGCGGGCGAGAACTGGCCGTGGATCCCGTACACGCCGGTCGACGCCGACAAGTTCACCGGCCACTCCCCGACCGGGGCGATCTGGTGACCGACTCCTGCCCTCGCTGCCGCCACGCCTGGTCCACCAGCTACGACCTGACCGACGACACCCCGCCCCAGCAGTGGGCGGACAACCCCTGGGAGGAAAGCGCGTGAGCGCCTTCGACGCCATCGACCTGTTCGCGGGCCCTGGCGGCTGGGACCTGGCCGCCGCCGGGATGGGGATCCGGGCAGTGGGTCTGGAGTGGGACGCCTCCGCGGTCGCCACCCGCACCGCCGCCGGGCACGCCACGATCCGCACGGACGTTGCCGCCTACCCGACCAGGCCGCTGGCCGGGATCCGGGGGCTGATCGCCTCGCCGGTGTGCCCGCCGTTCGGCCGCTCCGGCAAGCGCCTGGGGATCACCGACATGCCGCTGATCCGGCAGGCCGTCACCGACCTGGCCGCCGGACGCGACACCCGCGCCGAACACGGCGCCGGATGCCTGGATCCGCGCAGCATCCACACCGCCGAGCCGATGCGGTTCGCCGCGGCCCTGCGACCGGAGTGGATCGCGCTGGAGCAGGTCCCGGCGGTGCTGCCGCTGTGGGAGCACTACGCCGCCCTGCTGGCCGGCCTGGGCTACAGCACCGCCGCCGGGGTCCTGGACGCCGCCGACTTCGGGCTGCCGCAGCACCGGCGCCGCGCGGTCCTGATCGCGTCCCGGCTGCACGGGGTGGCGCTGCCCGCGGCGACGCACGGCGGCCCGGGGCAGCCTGCGCTGGTGCCGATGTCCGCGGCCGTCGGCTGGGGCTACACGGCCCGCCCGGCTCCGACGGTGACCGGCGGCGGCACGGCGACGGGCGGCGCGGAGCCGTTCGGCAACGGGTCGCGGCGGGCGATGCGGGCGGCGATGGGCACCGCGGCGTGGGCGGACCGCCCCGGCGGCGGCACCCGGCCGACGCCGCAGGAGTGTGCGCTGCTCCAGGGGTTCCCCGCGGACTACCCGTGGGCGGGCCGCTCAGGCCAGCGCTATCTCCAGGCCGGCAACGCGGTTCCGCCGCCGCTCGCGCAGGCCGTGCTGACCGCGGCTACCACCCCCGCCGTCCCGCAGCCCGGTGAACAGCTGGCGCTGGACTCCGTGCTGGCGGTGGCCCGGTGACCCCGGCCCGCTGCCGCCAGTGCAGCCGCCCGCTGCGCCGCCCGGCCCGGGACGGCCTGGGCCCGGTGTGCCGCCGCCGCGCGTTCGCCCCGGTGCTGCTGGTGCCGGTGCCCGACGGCACGCCCGGCCACGTCCCCGGCCAGACCGCCCTGCCCCTCGTCCCGTATCAGCCCAGCCTTTGGAGCCTGTGATGACCGAACCCAGGACCGTGATCGTCCACTGCCCCGATCCGGAGTGCACCTGGTCCGCCCCATCCTTCCCCAGCGAGCGCGCCCGCGATCTCCGCGTCGGCGAGCACCTTTACGACTGCCACCCCCACGAGGAGGACGACGAGTGATGCCGACCCCGACCGAGTACTACCGCGACGAGCAGGTCACCCTGCTCCTCGGCGACGCCCTGAAGACGCTGCGCACCCTGCCCGCCAGCAGCGTGGACTGCGTCGTCACCAGCCCGCCGTACTACGGGCTCCGGGACTACGGCACGTCCGGCCAATACGGGCTGGAGGCGACGCCCGCGGACTACGTCGCCACCATGACCGCAGTGTTCGCCGAGGCCCGCCGCGTGCTGGCCGCCGACGGCACGCTGTGGCTCAACCTCGGCGACAGCTACAGCGGCCCGTCGGGGCCGCCGGACGACCAGACCATCAACTCAAGGCGGGCTGGCACCAGCGACGCGAAGGCTCGTGCGATGGGTGGGCGAGGCCGGCCCCGCAAAGCCGACCTGCCGGCAAAGTCCTTGCTCGGCATTCCCTGGCGCGTGGCGCTGGCGCTACAGGACGACGGGTGGATCCTGCGCAACGACATCGTGTGGCACAAGCCCAACGCTATGCCGGAGTCGGTGCGTGACCGCGTAGGCAGCCGGCACGAGCACCTGTTCATGCTCGCCAAGAGCGCCCGGTACCACTTCGACCTCGACGCGATCCGCGAGCCGCACGCGGCTCCCACCCGGCGGGTCGGCGCCAACGCCTTTCGCGCCCGGAACGTGAATCACGAGCGCTCCGCAACTGGCTCGTACACGGGCCCCAACGTGGAGCGCGGTCGAAACCCGGGCGATGTCTGGTCAGTGGCCACCCGCCCGTATCCGGCGGCCCACTTCGCGGTGTGGCCGATCGACATCCCGACCCGCTGCATCAAGGCCGGCGCTCGGGTCGGCGGGACAGTCCTCGACCCGTTCAGCGGCAGCGGAACTACGGGCGCCGCCGCCCGCCGTCTCGGACGTCGGTACATCGGCATCGACCTGTCCGCGGACTACCACGATCTCGCCGTCGATCGCTTCGCCCAGGGCGTGCTCGACATCGGCGCATGACCGCAACGCAGGACGCCCGGCCTGTCGTAACCAGGCCGGGCGCCCGCCCAGACAACCACAACCCTGACCCGGAGGACCACATGACCGACCTGGATCACCTGCTGGACCGCGCCCGCCGTGGCGTGCTGCTGCCGGAGGAGGCCGACTGGCTCGCCGAGCGGGTGCGCGAACTCGCCGACGCCCGGCAGCGGTACGGACGCGCCCTCGACCGCGCGCACGCCCTGGCTGACGACCTGGACGGCCCCGGCTCCATCGACCGCACGGAGGCCGCCGGGCTGCTGCGGGATGTGCTGGACGTCCGGCCCGGGGTGTGGCGGCAGACGCCCGCCCTCGCCGCTGTGGCCCCGTCCGCGCCCCTGAGCGGCCCTGTGGCGACCTCGGGGCCCCTCGCCGGTCCCGAGCGGCACCCCGGGGGGTCAACGGCCCGTCAGGCGGGCGCTGAGGGGCGCGAGATGCGCATGGCCGTCGAGGCCGCACCGCCGCTCTCCGCCGCCCCGGGCGCTGTGCGCCCTTCTCCCGGGCTCGTGCCGACATCGGGACGCGCTCAGGCTCCCGATCGCTCCTGACCAAAACTCTTCCCGCTAGAAAGGGCAATTCCTTGGATACCCTCACCCCCGCCATCGCCCCGCCGAAGAACGCGATCTGGCACGGCGCGTGCGGCCAGTGGTGGACCGGCGCCCAGCGCGCCCACGCCAGTTGCTGCCACCGCACGTTCAGCTCCCTGTCCGCCTTCGATCGGCACCGCAAGGGCCTCACCTGCAACGACCCCGCCGAAGTCGGCCTCGTCGCCCGGCCGAAGCCGTTCGGCGAACTGTGGGGATGGCCCGCCCCCGAAGGCGGCTACGCCGGGATCCACGCCGACGAATCCGCCGCCGAGCCCGACTGCGACCGCTGCGACGACACCGGACTCGACCCGGACGCGTACACCGAACACCCCTCCGAGAAAGGCACCGCCTACCGCCCCGAGCCGTGCCGGGACTGCTCCGGCGCCAACTGACCCCCCACGCCTCACCCTCCGGGGCCGCCTCCAGCCGGGCGGCCCCACCCCGCACCTGCACGAGGAGCCTCCGTGGACCACATCCCCGCCTGCGTCGCCTGCACCCGGCCGCTGCCCGCCTGGGACCAGCAGCGGTTCGCGTGCGACGGCTGCCAGCAGCAGCTCGCCGACGCGCTCGCCGAACTCCCCGGCCTGTACGGACAGCTGGACATCGTGCCCGGCCGGGGCGGTCCCCGCGTCGGCTCCCTGCACACCGCCGCCGCCAGCCGCCCGCCGATCGACCTCGGCGTCATCGACCTCCGCGCCCAGGTGCACGGCGTGCTCGCCTCCTGGGTGCGGGACTGGGCCGAGTCCGGCGCCGGCGACGCCCCGGAGTGGCCGGCCACCGAGACCGCCCGCGTCGCCGCCGCCTGCCGGTGGCTCCGGTGGCGGCTCGACTGGGCGGTCCGGCAGCACCCCGCCGTGGACGAGGCCGTGCGGGAGATCCGCGACGCCCACCGCGCCGTCCGGCTCGCCGTCGAAGGCCGGGACGAGCGGGCCGTGCCGGTGACGTGCGAGTGCGGGGCTGTCCTCCGCGCCACCGTCTCCAGCCGCGGCGCCCGATGCGGCTGCGGACGCGAGTACGGGCGGACGGAGTTGCTCGCGCTGCCGGTCGCGGCGCGGGGGCGGGCGGCGGCGTGACCAGCGATCCAATGTGAAACGGGTGAGGCTGGTGTGGCCCACGTCACCCGGTTGTCATAGATCAACAAACTGTTGCAGTGGCCAATGTTGCGGCGCGGGACTCCCGTCCGGATCGGGTTGGCGAGACGCCTGTCAACAGAACGAGAGAAAATCACACACCGTCAATCTCTGGGGTGGGATTGTCCGTTGCGCCAGGAACAGAAGCACGGGCAGTCACGAACCGCCGGGTACGATGCTCCCCACGGCCCGTCAGATGTGCGAGCCGTCACACAGAAAAGACCCCCGCCGGATCTGCAGTCCGCGGGGGCCTCGAGACAAAGGTGGTTCGTCCTCGTGTCTGAACTCCAGAGTAACCCGCCCGCGCCCGAAAATCACGGTGGGGGCCCCTTCGACACCGGAACGTTCATGTTCCACGGCGACCCGGTGACCGTCCTCACCGACGACCGCGGCAACTGGGCCGTCCTCGGCCAGCTCTGCGCCAACCTCACCCTCGACGCCAACGGCCAGCGCCAGATGATCGAGCGAAACGCCTGGTCAGCGACCCGGACGTGTGTAACGCACGTCCAGCTCCCCGGGGACACGCAGTCCCGCCCCCACTTCCTGGTGCACGAGCGGATCGTCCCGATGTGGCTGGCCAACATCACCGCCAGCCGCATCACCGATGAGAGCAAGCGTGCGAAGGTGGAACGCGCCCAGGTCGAGCTTGCCGACGCCCTGTACGAGTACGTCTCCGCCCGCCGGCCCGTGCGCGAGCCCTCCAAGCTGGAACTCGCCCGCGACCTCGTCGAAGCCCTGGAGGCCCGCGAAAAGCTGGAGGCCACCAACAAGGTCCTCGCACCCAAGGCCGGCAAGTGGGACGCGTTCATGAACGCCGAGGGCCTGATCGGCATGACCGAGCTGGCCGACATCCTCAGCACGAACGTCCGCCAGCTCACCGGCTGGCTCGTCGACCGCGGCATCTACCGCAAGCAGACCTCCGAGCACGGCGGCCGTCGGAACCTCCCCCGCGTCACCTACCGCAACAGCGGCCACTTCGACGTCAAGTTCGAGGAGAAGAACGGCTTCAAGTTCCCCGTCGCCTACGCCACCTCCGAGGGCGTCGACCTCATCGTGGACCTCTGGCCCCAGCAGAACGCCGCCTGACACCCACCACCCCCGGGCCCCCGCCGCACACCGCGGCGGGGGCCTCGTCGTGCCCTCCCCGCGGGGATGAAGCCGACACGATCGATGTCCGGGTCGCCCACCATGGCGCTCGCCCTACTACGCGGGGATGAAGCCAGGGAGTTGATGATCCAGAAAATGGCGCCGGACTGGATCCCTGCGGGCGGGGGGATAAAGAAGGGCGGTGGATTCTTGTCCCTAATCTATTTCGCTCGCACTCGGACTATTCGGCGTCGCCCCCATCATTACGGCGGGACAGCCCAGAGGGGAAAAACAGCAGGTCAGATGGGTTGCGTGTCGAATCAGCCAGGCGGCGGAGAGCAGCATTATGGGGCGTGAGAGATGCACGCAAGCAGGTGATTTGACGGTCACTCAGGGCGCGTGCAAGATTAATTTTCCGCAGCGCAAAGCCCTTCCGGATAACCGGAAGGGCTGCGCAAGGCGTGGCTGCGGAAATTAATTGGGATCAACCACCCGCCACCGACAGAGGAGACCCCTGACCATGAGAAGACTGATCAAACCCGGGCCCGCTGGGCCCGCTGGGCCCGCTGGGCCCCGTCAGCCGCCTGGCCCCGGTGCGACCACCGGCTTGCCCGATCCCGGTGATCCGTGGCACCCGGGCACCTGGGCGGCGCGCGCGGAGATGCTGCTGCTGCGTCTCGCCGCGACGGCCTGCCTCGACGGGCTCACCGGTGACATGGACGCCTGGGTCGATGGCCTGGCAGCGGGTATGCTCCTGGTCAGGTCCTGGGCCATGGCCCGTCACGACCAGAGCTGACCTCTGACGGCGACTGGGCCAGGCCAGGTCGCCGCCGTTTCCCCGCATAGGCGGGGGTGTTTCCGATGGTGGCGGGGCGGAGTAGCCGGAGAGGGCCAACTCCCTGCGTATGCGGGGGTGTGCAATGACGGCCCGGGGCCTCTCAGCTGCCAGGCCGTTCTTCGTTGTCTCACGCCCCCTCGGGCGCCTGCTCCCGGATGAAATCCTCCGCCACGGCGGTGTCACGGCGCATCGCCGCGCGCAACTGGCTCCGGTGGAACTGGTCCCGTCCGGACTTCACAATCTCCTGCCACCCGGGCCTGCCGTCCGTCAGCCGCTCCTGGACGAGGAACTCGATGATGTCCTCCAGGCACGGCCGGAACCGGCTCCCGCCCACCGGGAAGTGGAGCTTCTCCAAGGGCCGCTTCTCATCACCCTCGCGGTTGAGGATCTCCAGGGCTGGCGACGCGCCGTACACCTGGATGTGCGCCGAGGTGTAGTGCTCCTTGTCCCGCTCGTAGTCGAAGTGGCACAGGCAGGTCTCCAGCGCGGCGTCGGCGAAGATCCCGCAGTAGGAGCTGTGCACCATCAGGTACTTCTGCTCCTCGTCCATGCGTACCTGGTACGACAGGTTCATCCAGATCCGCGGCTTCTTCTTGGTGATCCCCAGCGGAAAGCCCGTCGGCTGCGTGGTGTTCGCCGCGCTCAGGCCGCTGCCGACGGTGAACACCGGGCCGACGGGCGAGGTGGGCCGCAGCGCGGCTTTCAGCTTCACGTGCTGGGCGATGGTGCTGTTGAGAGAATCCTGGAGCTGCCGGGCGAAGCCGCGCGCCAGGGAGGACAGGTCAGCGGGCAATGGTCCCGCCGATGGACACCCACAGAGCGTGCGCGCGGGCAGAGGAGAAGTCTCGCTGCTCGGCTTGCTGGGCCAGCTCCTCGTAGGTGAGCCCTAACGCAGCCAGGGACTCCATGGCCTGCGATCGGAAGTCCTCGTCCGACACGATGATCACGTCGTCATCATCGTGTTCGGGTGCCCACTGCTCAACTAACACGGTCATCGCGTACCCCCACGCGCTCAACGCCGCCCTGTCTCGGGCAGCGAACTGACACTGTGTCGGAACCGCTGACGCATCTGCAAGATGTATGCCCGGAAAGTGATCAGAAGTACCCCGCAGGGATGAACCAGCTTGACCCCAGCGGCCCCAGGCCCATCGTCCCACCCGGCACAATCACCGGGTGACCGCGTTGGAGTTCATAGTCGAGATGCAGTGGACGTTCCTGCTGCTCATCATCCTGGTCGTCCTGGTCGTGGCGATGATCCGCAGCAAGGGTTTCCGGGAGGCCGCCCTGAACCGCCGGTGGAAGGTCGGCCCCAGCGGGCTGGAGGTGGAGCCCATCACGCCGGCCGCCTTGCAGGCCGCCACCGCGACGGACGAAGAGATCACAGCAGTGGCCGGTGACGACGAGGTCGACGTCACCACGTTCCGCCGCGAAGCCGTCGAGGAGTTGATGCGCACCGGGGCCCACTGGGGCTGGTACCAGGCGCAGATGGGGTTCAAGAACCCGCCGGACCCGGTGATCATGTGGCACGAAGACGGCAGTCCTGAGATCAAGTTCGGCGTCGGGTCCGCGCCGAACCGGGACTCCCAGCTGGAGCGCTGGCTGATCCAGCACCGCAACCGAACCGTGCACCGCCGCCCAGACGGCCAGAACGGCGACCTCCTCCCCTGACCGCGGCCCCGCCCACCCGGGCGGGGCCGTGGCCGTGCCTCAGCCCGTCACCTCCATCCAGCGCGGCGGCGGCAGGGGGACGGCTACTCGCGGCCGGCGTAGATCTCCCGCACCCGCGCGGAGATCAACTCGTGGGCCCGTTCCATGGGGCCCTTCAGGTCCATGAAGCTGACGACAGGCTTGTCGCCGGTGGGCCGCCGCTCCCAACTCTCCGCCGCCGCCATCGTCTCCCGCAGCTCCTCGACGGCGGCGCGCACCTCGTCGGACAGGAGGTAGCCGCTCTGCGCACGCACTGCTCCCGTCGCGCCTTGAAGCCGAGCATCCGCCTCGCTGGGAAACTCCTCGCCGTACTTGAGGCACTGCTCCATACCCACCGCGAAGCCCCGCAGCGCCTGGTGCGCGTCCCGCAGCAGTTCGCCGACCTCGACCAGGTGCTTCAGCTCGAACTCTTCGCGGCGCTCACGTACCGCCGCCGCCCGCTCAGCCGCCCGGGCGTCACGCTCCCTGCGACTCTCCTGCCGCACGCCGATGTAGTCCCGGGCGAAGGCCGCCACGGCGCCGAGGACGAACGTGACGAGCGGTACCAACCATTCAGCCATCCCGGGAGGCTACCCAGCTGGACACGACGAAGCGCCCCACCGGGATGGTGGGGCGCTCCGCGTTCGGCTACGCGCCGATCGCCTGCTGGCCGCCGTGCTCGAACGCGGCGATCGTCTCGGCCAGCTCGGAGTACACCAGCTCCAGCAGCGGCCGGTCCTCCTCGCTGTACACCGCGACCTTCTCGATCCGCGAGCCCGCCGGGCCCGGGATCTTCTCCGGACGCCGCCCGTGGACCTTCAGGTACCGGTTGGAGACCCGGGCGCCGAAGCTCGACTGGAACCGGCTGACGGTCTTCGGCTTGTGGCCCTTCTCCGCGAGGAACGTCGCCGCGTACAGCGGCGTCTCGCCCGGCTCCAGCTCCGGGCGCTCGCCCATCACCCGCGCCAGGATGATCTTCCCCGTGGCGGTGGCATAGGACTCCGGCAGCACCGGCCTCAGGATCGTCAGGATCTCCGCCTGCTCCCGGTGCGGCAGCGGCCCGGCCGCCGCCAGCTCACGAGGCGCCGGCACGACGGCCGCCACCTCCGCCTCCCGGGTGCGCACCGCGAAGTACACCCGCGCGTGGGCCACGGCCTCCTTCGTGTCGTCCCCGGCCATGGCGGTCAGGTAGGCGCCGAAGCGCGTCAGGCGGAAGTCCACCCCGGCCGGGCCGCGACTCCCAGAAACCTTGCGCATCTCCGCAAAGTTTCCGTCGGCCGCGTCCTCGCCCTGGACGAGGGCGAGAGATGCCTTGGCCTTGTTGATGACGGTGGCGAAGTCCCGCCACTGCGCGTAGTCCATCACCGGCTGAAGCTCCCGCCCCAGCCAGTGCTCCGACCCATCCAGGTCGACGTGCCGAAGGGCATCGAACGGGGACTCACTGCTTGGTGAGACCATGGTTGTGGTCACTCGAATCTCCTGTCACGGATTGCAGGGCTGACCCTCGGCCCACACCCGGGTGCCACCGGGTGTGGGCCAACACATACGTTAGACACTCGTTGGTCATTGCGCAACGACGGTACGACGATGCAGAATGTTGGCATGGACGAGACCTGGGACTACGACGCGCTGGCTCGAGCCATCCGCGACGCCCGACTTGCTACCGGAATGACACAAGTCGATCTGGCCGCTGCGGCGGGAGTGTCCAGGTCGAGCCTCGCGGCGCTTGAGACGGGCCGGCGCCCGCTCGGCCGTCTGCCCGTATCGCTCAAGAGCGTCACCCGCGCCCTCGGCTGGCCAAGCGATCGCGCCATGCAGATCCTCCAAGGCGAGGAGGACATCGAAGGGCACCAGGCGGATGCGCCTGAGAGTGCGGGCCTCCCTCTGAAGGTCTCCCGCGCCCTCGCCGACGGCGAACTTGTCGATACCGGAGTGATCGACATGATGGCTTACGACGCCGACCGGCAGTCCTGGATGGTGTTCGCAGTGAAACGTGCGCCGGGAAGTCCCGGGGTCGACGAAGACATCGACCTCGCAAGGCACCTCACGGAAGCCATTCGGGAGGCTGCGGCGGAATGGGCCGAGAAGAAGCAGGAAGCGCGCTAATGCCCGTGACTCCAGCGCATCTTGGTGCTGGAGTCACGGGCATTAGGCACCGATTCTTACCGCGCCCCGTACTGCCACTGGCTGCCGGTGCCCTTGTACTGGCTGACGGGGATCGGCTGGACGCCGGGGCGCATGCGGGCCCGGTACAGCAGGCCGTGGAGGTGGTCGACCTCGTGGGCGACGAGCCGGGCCATGCCGCGCTCGAACATGGTGATCCTCACGGAGCCGTCGATGTCCTGGTGCTCGACGCTGATGGCCATGGGCCGGGGCACCATGCCGCGCACGTCGAAGAACGAGAGACAGCCCTCGTACTGCTCGTCCGTCTCGGTGGACTCCTCGATGATCCTCGGGTTGAGCAGCGTCAGCGTCTCGCCTTCCGGTGTACGGACGATGGCGGCTGCCCGGTCGATGCCGATCTGGGGGGCGGCGACGCCCATGCCCTTGCCGAAAACGTGGACCTCGGCTGCCCGCTCGGCGGCCGAGCCGAGTTCGGCGACGACGCGCCGGGCGTCCTCGGCTTCGTCGGGCAGGGTGAACCGTCGCGCCGGCTTCTCCAGGATGGGGTCGCCCTCCTGGATCATGCCGACGCTGCGCATCTTCTCGCTGGCGGTAGCCGTCATCGTGTCCGTGGTCTCCTCCTCGGTGTTGCTGGAGCGGAATTTCCACTCCAGGCGGTATCGCGCATGCAGGGGTGGGTCATCTGTACTCCACGCGAACAACGTCCGGCCGGGGCCTTCGGTTCGAGTGATGGCGGTGCGGAAGGGTAGTGCCGCTGCCGTCATGGTGGTCTCGGTGCCCCAGACCTTGGGGGCGAGCGCGGACGGGAAGTCCAGCTGGACGCTGAGCCGTTCGGTCGGGAGGCGGACCGCCCTCTGAAACCAGTTGCCCCACTTCTCGCGGCCGACGGTGTAGCTGTACTCCAGCCACACGGACTCGCCCGGATAGAGCGGGTAGCGGCCGTGCTCATTCTCGAACAGCAGCCACAGCTCCTTGAAGGCGTCCCGGTCGTGCTGGATCTTCCAGCCGATCGGCTCGCCGTCGACCGTGGCCGCGAGGTCGATCTCTTCCCAGGTCAGAGGGTTGTCGCGGTAGTGCCGGTTGGAGCGCTCGGGGTCGCCGGGGTACCGGTCGACGCTGATGCGGATCAGGTACCGGGTGATCGGGTCCGGGCTGTCGTTGTACAGCTCCCGGCGCTGCGTCGCCCGGTACACGCTGCCGTCGAACTCCAGCCGGGTGTCCTCGTGGCGGACGATCAGGCTCGACTCGTGCGGGGCGCCGGGCTCGCTCGCCTGCTGGCGCGGGACGGCGTCTCTGCCGCCGGCCAGCTCGCGGTAGGCGTGGGCGATGGAGCCGCCCGCCTGGAGCACCCGGTCAGCAGCGCGCGCGAACGCCTCCGAGGGCCGCTGCGTGCCGCCCTCGACCTTGGAGACGTAGGACGGTCCGTACCCGACTTCCCGGGCGAGCGCGGACTGCGAGCGGCCCCGGACGTCGCGCCAGCGCTTCAGCTCGGCGCGGAAAGCGTCTTCGGCCTCGGTGGTCATCAGGTCTCCCTGTGCCTGTTCGTGATCTGTGAGTGATCGACTCTCAGCCTGCCGTCACACCCGCACCTGGAGCTTTTCTGGACGAGTCCAGTCTCCGGATGAAGGGTGTCTGATGAAACGTCAAGGCTTCTCGCCAGGGAGATGTGGTCGCCCCGCAGGTCTGGCTGGCAACTCGTCAGTCTCGTGCACCAGCCAGCGCAAGAAGGCGTTGATGTGCGAGTTCATGTCAGAGCCCACCTCCGCCACGGCCAGCTTGGCCCGCGCGTGCAGATCCGGCTCGGGGCGGTACGTCTTCGCTCGTAGGTTGTGGACTCCATGGGGCATGAGGAAATCCTCCCATGGTGGATTGCCATCGGTCCACACTTGTGGCTATGCTGGTGGACATCCACCAGGGAGCCCACTCCTACCGGACCTAGTCCGGGGCTACCTGAAAACTGAAAACGGGCCGACGCAGCGACTCCTACATCGCTGGCCGGCCCTCACCACCAGGCGTCTTTGAGAGGAATCCTGATGGCTGTCACCGATTCTACCGGTGCGTTCTCCCGCGCCGCGTTCCCCAACCTCCCCGCCGTTGCCCCGGTCTCCGTGTCGCTGGAGGCCGAGATTCTGGCGGATGCCGACACCGGCCAGCACGAGCTGGTGGTGTCCACGGACGGATACCCCGAGACTCGTTCGCCGCAGGAACTCCGCGCTGAGATCGCCGCCGCCGAGGCGCGTCTCGCCGGATTGCGGGCGCTGGCCGATCAGTACGAGGCGTACCTCGCCGGTGCTCGCCGTGAGGCCGGACTCCTTGGCGCCGCGTGCGGCGAGAAGTCCCGGGTGCGGCTGACCGCGCCGTGCACGCTGCCCGACGGGCACTCCTCCGAGCACCGCGACGACATCGGTCAGGTCTGGAGTTCCTGACCCCTCCGCCCCGGTCCCGGCGTGACGCTGCGGGATCGAATCCCGCCCGGGGCACGCAAGAACCCCTCAGCCGTCGGCGTTGCAGCGCCCGATGACGGCCGAGGGGCCTGATCCACCCACCCCTGCATGAGAGAAGGAAGATCCCGTGAAGCGTACCCGCACTTCTACCGGCGCCCGTCTGCGCGCCGTCCCCACCACCTCCCTGGTCGTCCTCGACGCGCTGTCCGACGGCGACGCCGCGACGGCCTCTCCCCGTGCTGCTGCCCGCCGGGCGTCCGTCTCGGTCGCGGATCTGACCGATGGCTACCGGGCTGATCTGGTCCTGGAGTGGCTGACCGTCCAGGGCGACAAGCTGGCCGAGCTGCGGGTGTGGGCCGACGCGGTCCGCTTCGAGCGGCTGACGGGCACCCCGGACTCCCTGACCGACGAGCTGATGGCCGCGATCGAGGGCGACATGCCGGAGATGGCGGTGGCCGCGTGAGCACCGACATCACTGTGGCCGGCGTCCGGCTGGTCGCCGAGATCGAAGCGTGGCTGGCGGCACAGGCGCCGTCCGGCCGGCCGGTGGAGCTGTCGCCTGTGGCGCGGCGGCAGGTGACGCAGCGGGTCGAGCAGATTGCCGTCGTGGCGTCGGACGATGTGCTGCGGGTGCTGGCGGACGCGACGTCGGCGCTGCTGGAGCGGGGCTGGATCCGGGGGGCGTCGTCCCGGCCGGAGGGCCTGTGCCTGTCGGGTGCGCTGGAGCACGTCAGCCGGGCAATGGAGTCCACGTGGGGCTACCAGCGGTCCTACGACGCTGGGAAGGCCGCGCAGCTGGCGGTGGAGGTCGTGCTGCTGCTGCAGGGCGTGATCCCGGTGATCTCGGCGTGGAACGACAAGCTGCAGCGTCAGCGCCACGAGGTGCTGGCTGTGCTGGCGGGCGCCCAGCAGGTCGCGGTGCGGATCGGGGGCCGGTGATGCTCGGTCCGACGATCGCCTGCACCCCCTGCAACGGCTCCGGTCAGCTCGACGTGACTGTCGTCTCCACCACCGTGTCCGGCGAGCCGCAGCAGCGTCCGGGCACCGAGCGGTGCTCCCGCTGCGGCGGCTCCGGCCGCCAGCCCGCCTGACACCTGCACCAACCCGGCCCGCGGTCTGCGGGCCGGCCACCCACCAACGCCCCTGGGAGGGGACCCGTATGTCCAAGTTCACCGATCTGCGTGACCGCTACCTCGGCCGGCCGGAGGACGTGGCCGCCGCCCGTACTGCCCGCCGCCAGCTGCACACCGAGGCCGCCGGAATCACCGACGAGACCGACCCCACCTACCTGGAGCTGAACGCGGCGTCGAACGAGGCGCACCGGAAGCTCCCGCCGGTCGGCCGCTGGCTGCGCGGCTGACCTGCCCCCGCTCCGCCCCCGGCGTGAGCCCGTGCGTCCCGGCCGTCGTCCGGGGCGGGCGGAAACCCGCCGGAGACCAACCCCCACCACCCCTGACCCGAGAGGACCCCCCGTGGCGAAGTACGTGCTCACCGCCCGCTCCCGGACCGGCAAGCCGGTCAACCAGCTCACCGGCGCCGACAGCGACTCGGTCGCCGTGTACTCGGACGCCGACCTGGCCGAGCGCCTGGCCGCCGCCGAGAACGACCCGCGCGACCTGGAAGTCACCGTCCGCCCCGCCGGCCCCACCAACTGACCCGAGAGGAACCCCATGTCCCGCACCGAACTGACCGCCCACGCCGCGGTCCTGAGCCGCCGCCTGGAGGAGGTGCACCCCGTGATGGTCGCCCCGACGCTCCTGCTGCTGGTGGTGATGGCCGCTGTGGTGGCGCTGGCGATGGTGATCGTCATTGCCGCCGCGGTGCTGACCGTGACCGCCGGCCTCACGCTGGTCGGCCTGGAGCGCACCCTGTCCGCTGCTGCCCTGTGGCGGCCGAAGAACCGGGCGGAGGTCGCCCGGTGACGACCTACGCGGAGCCCACTGAGGCCACCGAGCAGGAGCTGGCGTCCTACGCGATCGCGTCTGCCCAGGCGGATGCCCTGCGGATGGACGCGGAGGCGGACGCCGAGGCCAAGCGCATCCGCGCGCAGGGCGAGGCCGATGCCGCGCGCACCAAGGCGGTGGAGGAGGCCCGGAAGCAGGCCATCGCCAACGACAAGGCGGAGCTGGCCGCCCGGCGCCAGCGTGCCGAGCAGGAAGCGAAGATCGCTAAGGCAGAGCAGGAGCGCGAGGCGATCGAGCGCGAGACCCGGCAGCGGCGCGAGGCTGATCGGGCCGAGCAGGCGTCCGAGGAGCAGGCCGCGCAGTCGGTGGCCGCGGCTGATGGCCGGTGGCGCAAGGTCGCGATGGCGTTCTACGGCTTGTGCGGGGCGGTGGCCCTGCCGGTGCAGATGGCGGCGTTCTGGGACGAGCAGCGCCCGTACCTGCTGCTGGCTCCGGTGCTGATCGAGGTGTCGGCGCTGGTGGTCCTGATCGGCGCGTCTGCCGCTGTTACGGCCGGGCGGGCGCACTGGCACTACCGGCTGATCGCCTGGGGCTGCGCGTTCACCGCGGCCGGCATCAACCTCAAGCACGGGATGGCCGAGTTCGACACGGCCACCGCGATCGGCACTGCGCTGGCGTCGATCGCCGGCCCCGGGGTGTGGGACCTGCACGAGCACGGCCGCATCGCCAAGCGCCTGGGTCGGCCGTCGTGGCGGCAGCGCCGCGCGGACGCCAAGGCCGCGAAGAAGGCCGTCGCCGAGAAGGCCGCCGCCGAGGCGAAGTCGGCTGCCGAAGCAGCGGCTGCGGCGAAGCTCGCGGAGGAGAAGGCCGCTGCGCTCGCGGTGCTGCGTCAGCAGCAGTACGCCGAGGTCTGGAAGCACGCGGTGAAGCTGGCCGCCGCACTCGGGGAGACGACCGTCACCGAGGCGATCTGGCGGCAAGCGCACATCGACATCGAGGGTGCCGAGCCGGGTGAGGACGCGGCGACGCTGCGGGTCCGGAACACGGCCGCGCGGCGCGTGCTGGCGGCCCGTTCGGAGGCCCCTGGGGAGCGGCCCATCAAGGTCACATCAGCCCAGCGTGTTCCACAAATCCCCCCGGTCTCGAACAAGGGCTCTGGGCGGGGCTCGAAGACTGGTCCGAAGGTGCGTGGTGTGCGCCGTCCCGGTGACACCGCGCCGTACTCCAAGGCGGCCCGCACGGCTGCCGCGGAGACCGCCCGAGAGGCGGCTGCGAAGTGACCGCCGCCCAGCCGTCCCCGCCGCGTTGGTGGGCGCACCCGCTGCTGATCCCCGCGGCTCCGGTCGCGTCCTGCTCGCTGTTCGTCCTGCCGGGCGAGCGCGGGTGGGGCCCGGCCGCCCTGATCGCCGTTCTGATCCTCGCCGCCGCTCTCGCTGGTGGCGTCGTCCTCGACAGCGCCGGCCCGCGCCGGCGCCGCACCTCTGACCCGTCCTGACCTGACCGGAGTGCACCCCATGTCTCACGCCACCGTCCCGCCCGCCGAGACCACCACCGAACTGCCGCCCGGGGTGGCCGACCTGACTGCCCGTCTCCGCGAGCGGGGCATGCCGGTCGCTGCCCAGACCGTCGTGCAGACGACCCCGGCCGGGGTGCCGGACCTGTCCACCGGCACGGTGCAGATGCCCGTCGTCGAGCACCGGCCGTCCCGTGGTGCCGCGTTCGTCGGCGGCTCGCTCCGCGTCGCGGCGACCACCGGCATCGGCGCAGCCTCCCTCGCCCGCCAGGTATTGGACTACCAGCAGGCCAGGGAGTTCGGCCGGGCCATCCGCCAGGCCCGCGACCTGGAGCGGGCGGGCGGCGACGTCGCGGAGCTGGAGGCGCTGGTCGTACAGCTGCGGGCCGAGCGCCGCCAGGTGCAGCACGCCCGCCACCGCGAGCCCGCCACGATCCTCGGCGCCGCCACCGCCACCGGATACGCCGGTGCCCTGGTCGGCATCGCGTCCGCCTGGTCCGTTGCCCTGGTCGTCCCGGCGCTGCTGCCGCTGTGGCTGCTGCTGTACGTCGCCGGGCGGCGGGAGCTGGCGGACCGGGAGCGGCCGGTGGTCATCCCGGGGCAGGTCGTGGAGCAGGCGCAGGCCGTGGTGGCGGAGGCGACCGAGGGGTCACCGGTGGACTCCATGCTGGCCGAGGCGATCCGCATGACGAAAGTCGTTGGCGCCGACCAGGAGATCACTCAGGTCGGCATGACCCGCCACTACCCGCAGACGCCGTCCTCTCCTTCTGCCATCGAGATCGTGCTCGACCTCCCGCTCGGGGCCGAGGCCAAGGACCTCGTCAAGAAGACCGGCACCATCGCCTCCGGGCTCAACCGCGGCAAGGCGCAGGTCGACATCGAGCTGTTCGAGACGAACGCGCGCCGCCTCAGCCTGTATGTGGCCGACGGGCTGCCGTTCACCTCGGATGAGGTGCCGTCGGGCCCGCTGCTGGAGATGGCCCTGCGCGGGCGCCCCGTCGACTTCTTCGGGCCGGTCTCGGTCGGCACGTCCGTGCGCGGCGCCGACCGGACGGTGCCGTCGCTGATCGAGCGGTCGATGCTCATCGGCGGCGAGCCGGGCGCCGGCAAGTCGGTGGCCGCGTTCTGCGTGCTGCTGGCGGCCGTCCTGGACCCGATGGTCAAGCTGTGGCTGGTCGATGGCAAGGGCATCGGCGGCAACCTGAAGAAGCTCCGTCACCTGGCCAATCGGTACGACGACTCGACCGACCCGGAGGTGTTCGACGCGGTGCTGGATGACCTCAGGGTCGAGATGCAGCGCCGCATCGCGAAGCTGAACGACCTGGGCGAGGAGAAGATCACCCGAGAGCTGACGAAGGCGCACCCGGACCTGTACCCGCTGGTCTTCTTCATCGACGAGCTGAAGGAGTACACGTCGGCCTTCGACGACAAGATGGCCAAGCGGCTCACCCAGAAGCTGATCTCTCTGGTCTCCCTGGCGCGGGCCGCCGGGGTCATCACGATCGCGTGCACGCAGAAGCCGAGCGTGGACGTGGTGAAGTCCTCGCTGCGTGACCTGCTCGGGGTTCGGTGGGCCCTGCGGTGCGCGACGAAGGAGGCGTCGGACACGATCCTGCCCGGCATGTCCGGCCTGGGCATCAGCGCCCACCGCATCAGTGCGACGCAACGCGGCGCCGGCTACCTGAACTCCAGCGGCGTCGAGGCGGAGTTCCTGAGGTCCCACTTCTACAGCCCGGACGACATCAAGACCATCATCGCCGCTGCCACCGAGCTGAGGGGCGCCGCCAAGACCCTGCCCGAGGAGCCCGCCCCGGCTGGGGTGATGGACCTGATCCTGAAGGCGTTCTCCGAGGCATCCGACCCCGAGTACCTGACGACTGCCGATCTTCTGGCGGCGCTGGCCCGGATCGCTCCGGGGCCGTGGGCGGACGTCGCCTCCCGCGACTCGCGGGCGGCCGGACGGGAGCTGTCCCGAGCGATTGCCGCAGGCCTGCCGAAGGGCAAGTCGCTGTCGTCAGTGGAGCGTTCCTGGGGCCGCGGGTACCTCCGCGCCGATGCCCTCGCCGCTGCCGGTATTGCCCCGAATTGATCCATGAGATGGCCATGCGACGACATGCGACGCCGCAGGTCACAGACGCGACGCGTCACGCGACGGCCGGTCGCTTCACGCGACGGCGTCGCGTGAGATCGGCGCCCATCGCATAGCCCATCGCGTGCCTGACCTGCGGCGTCGCGTGGCCATCTCGTAGCCATCGCATACACATACCACCACAAACCCCCCTGGAGCTGATCATGACCATGCCGACCCCTTACCGCCCCGCCGAGTACCCGATGGCCGCCCAGCAGGCCCCCGTGGAGGGGCAGATCGTCCCGGCGGCCGAGGGCCCGATGGTGTGGGCCGCTCAGCCCGGCGGCGGGTGGGTCGTCACCCCGAGAGCGGCGATCCCGGCCCACCTGCTGCCACCGGAGCCGACCCCGGCGCGCGACCTGTCGCCGCAGCCGATCATCGACCCCCGCGCGCAGGTGCTCGCCGCCGGCGGGGTCGGAGTGGGCGTCGCCGGGTGGGGGCTGGGTCAGGTGCTGACCGCCATGGCCGGGATGGGTGCCGCCGCGGTCGGGGCGCTGGCGCTGCTGATCCTCGCGGTGCGGATGCCCGCCCCGGGGCGCCGCGGTACCGGATCCGGCAGCGAGCAGCAGCCGCAGCAGCGGGGCGGCGACACCTACTACGTCACCAACTCCACGACCGTCACCACGACGGTCCGGCCGTTCGGCCGGAACACCAACCACATCTGAGGAGATCACCATGTTGACTGCTATCCGTCGCCGCCTGTTCGGCGCGCACGCCCTCACCAACCGCGCCGACCTGCGCGAGGCCCTCGACTCCTACGCCACCCACCCGGCCAACCTGACGACCACGTTGGAGAGCGCGCTCGCCTTCCAGCCCGGCCTCACTCACGAGCACGCGCGGGCCGCTGACCTGACCGCCTACCTCGGCACCCTCGCGAAGCGCGCTGGCGAGCTGGGCGAGGCCGACCTCGCCTACCACCTCGGCACCGCCGCCGAGCTGGCGGACGCCCTCCAGGCGGCGGTGCGCGAGGCCGCCCTGGCGACCGTGCCGGCGGAGGTAACGGCGTGACCGCGGTGACGTTCGCGGGCCGGCCGACCGTTGGCGGGGTGCCGCTGCGGTGCCCCGGCTCGGGCGCGGGGAAGGCCCCGTCACGGATGACGCTGCTGCTGACCGGGGCTCAGGTGCGGGCGAAGTGCGGCGGGAAGCACGGGACCGCAGGGGAGAAGAAGGAGTGCTTCTGGGTCGTGCCTGGGGTCACCGGTGCCGACTTGGCGATGCTGGCCAAGGCCCCGGCCGGGAAGGTCGAGGTGGCGCTGGCCTCGGGCAAGGTCCTCACCGGGAAGCTGCTGCCGGTCGAGGAGAAGAAGCAAGGCGGCAAGGAGAAAGACGGCATCTTCGGCCGCCTCATGGCTGCCGCGAAGCCGAAGCCGCCGGGCAAGGCTGCGGCCACGGTTCCCGCGAAGGCGGCGCCTTCGTCCCTGCTGGCTCCCCGGGCAGCCGGGAGGCAGGGCGGTGGAACGGCGGTGGCGGCATTCGGGGCGCTCGCCGCAGCAGCTACGGCGGTTGGCCAGACCGCGCGGGCCACCGCCGACATCGTCGGGTCCGGGGCCAGCGTCACGCGGGAGTTCACCGGCGTCGTGCGGGACGGCATCAGGGCCGTCGACAACGCGGGCGCCCGGGACCTCGTCCGGCACACACAGCAGCAGGCGCCGGCACCGACACCGAAGGGGACGTGAGCGCCGCCACCCCCCGAACGCCCGCCAGCGGGCAGAGCGGCCTCCCCGATCCCGGGAGGCTGGAAACACAACAGGGCGGCCCGTGCGCCTGGCAGTGAACGGGCCGCCCCCACCTCCCACCGGCATCAACCAGCAGAGGAATCCCCATGTTCGCAGAACTCGTCGTGCTGCTCTACGTCGGCCATCTCGCCGCCGACTACCCCGGCCAAACCGATCACCAGTCCGCCCACAAGGCCGAGCGGACCCTGACCGGCTGGGTCGCCAACGCCACGCACGCCGCCACGCACGTGCTGATCTGCGGCGCCTTACTCGTCCTGGGCGCCCTGGTCCTCGACGAGGTCACCCTTCAGCCCCTGCCGACCGTGATCGCCCTGGCCTGGATCGGCGCGACGCACTCCGTCATCGACCGCCGCTGGCCTGTCCGCTGGTGGATGGAGCACACCGGGCAGAAGGAGTTCCTCCGGCACGGCGGGGCGGCGCACGTGGACCAGACCGCGCACGTCATCGCCCTCGTGGCCGCCGCGCTGTTCCTGGCGGCGATCTGATGCGGCGCCAGCAGTACACCGTCGAAACGACGCAGGACACCCCCCGCAGCCGGGCGGAGTACACCGTCGTTGACCCCGACGGCGAATACCAGCAGACCTACCGCACCGAGGCCGCCGCCCGGGCTGCCGCCGAGCGCGCTAACCGGCGCCGCACCCGCTGATCAACCCACCGCGAAGGAGAGACCCGTCATGAGCGAGTACGCCCCCGAGGACATCACCCCGCCCGAGCTGCTGCCGACCGCCCTCGCACGCCACGTGCCCACCTGGGCCGAGGCCGCGCCCACCCCGGACGACGTCACCGACTGGCACGAGCGGCAGGCGTCCGCGCTCGTGCCGTTCACCCTCGACGCGCGGGGCTGGCCGATGCACCCCTACGGCCCCACCGGACGCGTCGGCCGCAACCTCGGCAAGTGGGGCGAGAACGCCGCCGCCGACCCCATCGTGGTCGCGGGCGCCGGTGAGGATCGGCGCGTGCTGCTGATCACCCGGGACGACATCCAGGTGGAGGCGATCCCCGGCGGGATGGTGGATCCGGGCGAGACCGCGCCGGCCGCCCTCGTGCGCGAGCTGCGCGAGGAGACCGGCGTCGACCTGGCCGACCATGACCCGGTGATCCTGGGCCGGGACATCGTGGACGACTGGCGCCAGTCGGACCACGCCTGGGTCGCCTCTACCAGCGCGCTGTACCTGCTGCCCACCACCGTGACCGCCGTAGCGGGAGACGACGCGGCCGACGCCAACTGGTGGCCGTTCAGCAGCCTCGACCAGCTCAACGCAGCGATCACCGCCGCCGGACGCACCCTCTACAGCGCCCACCGCCCCCTGCTCCAGCACGCGCTCGACTACCTCAACCACTGAAGGGAGAGCCACCATGGCTCGCATGACCCAGCGCATCGGCAACACCGAGTTCCGCACCGAGGACGGCCGGACCACGGCCACCGGCCCCAACGGCACGATCGAACTCGCCAACGGCGAGACCTACACGGACCCCGACACGGGCGCTAAGGTGACCCCGCGCGGTGACAGCGTCCACATCACCGGGAACATCAACGGCGGCTTCACGATGGACTTCAGCTGAGCCACCGGCCCGCCCCGACACCGGGGCGGGCCTTGGTCACGGGTGGGCAACGGCCGGCGCCGAGACCGAGCGTTCGGGCCCGGAGTCCCCAATCACTCCGTGAGGGGCAGAGGCCGCCCCCAACTGCCCGCCCTCGGCTTGGACGCTGGGGGCGGAATCCCACATAACTCTGTGAGGCCCCGGAGAGCCCGGGGCCTCTTCTTCATGGATTGGAGAACTACATGTTCAAGTTCACCCGCATCACCGGACCGATGGACGCGGCCGAGTTCGTCAGGCGGCTCCAGGCCGGCGAGGTCCTGTACTGGGTCGAGTGGGCGCCGGGCCCGGGGAGGGTGGTGCTCGTCATCCGGTGACGGGTCGGCCCGCCGTGGAGACGCGGCGGGCCACCCTGCGTCGGAATGCGAGACCATCGACGTCTCGCCCGGGACAACGACCATCCCCAGAGGAGCATCCATGGGCTTCCCCGAGAGGTTCCGCGACGGCTGGCGCCAGGCCAAGGCCACGCAAGAGCTGGCCAGACTCGTATTGGAGGAGCGCCTCGCGGAGCGCGCCGCCCTTCTCGGAGACCAACTCGGCGACGGCGAGGAACTGCTCGCCAGCAGTGCCGGCCTGCTCACCTTCGAGAAGCCGGGCGACGGCCGCTCCATGGCGGGTTTGATCGACGAGTACGTACAGGAGCCGGAGGGCGACTTCGTCCTCACCGGCAGCGCTCTGTACTACGTCGTTCCCGAAGGGAGGGTGCTGCGCATCTCGCTCCGCGACGTGCAGGATGTCCAGATTCACCGATCGCCGTCCCACCCACGGTTGCGCAACGTGTGGATCACCGCAGGGAATGGCGATGTCTGTATCGCGGAGGTCGGCGTCGTGTTCGCCAAGCAGGTCCGCAAGGCACGTCGCAATGCCCCTGCTTGACCTCTGACCTGCGCGAGCGTATCGTCTGCTCAACTTGTTCTTCGTGTGACTTGAGGGCCATCCACCGGGTGGCCCTTTCGCATGCCCAGGGAGGTCTGATGCCCACCCTGATCCCGGAGGATCTCGCCACGCACCTCACTGGCCGGCCAGGGTCGACGATCCGCCGGTGGGCAGCCGAAGGGCGGATCTCCCGGCACGGCTCTGGCCGCGGGCAGGTCCGGTACGACGCCGACGAGTTGCCGCCGAAGGTGGTGGACGAGTGGACCGGAGCGGTCACCCCCGCCGCGGCCCCGCCGGTGCCTCAGCGGGCGCGGACGGGGTGATGCGACGTTCGTCGCGCCGCGTGCGACATAGCTGCGACAGGCGCCTGTCAGCCTGGGTACATGGACATCACCGAACCGCGCGAGCAACTCGCCTACCTCATCTACCGCTGGGACGAGACCACCGTCGAGCAGCGACCCACCGACGCCTACGACGCCCTCGTCGACCAGATCATCATGCACAGCGACGCCAGCATCGCCGACACCTGGATGCTGATCTACCTCACCTACCGGTGGGACCAGGAGACCAGCAGCCCGCGCCGCCGGACGGACTACCTCGCGCTCGCCGACCAGATCCTCTCCGCCGTCGCACAGCCGCAGATGGCCTGACCAGCCGCCGCCGTCCGGGAAGGGCCGGGCGGCGGCGCATCACAGTCCCGTCACACCGCCCACACGGGTCGTGGCGGTGCGGGAGGGTGACGGGATGACACATCGCACCCGCATCATGACCGTCACCGCCGCTGCTATCGCCTCGCTCCTGCTCGCCGGATGCGGAGGGGACGACAACAGCACGACCGACGACGCCCCGGCGGCAGCGGTCCCCGAGTACACCGTGACCAACGAGGAGCGCGGCAAGATCGCGTCCGCCGACCTGGTCATCCCCGACGCCACCATCGAATCGGCATCGGCCGCCATCGAGGACTACGCCTCCGGCATCGACGGCGCGGACACCGCCACCATCACGGTCGTCAGGGACGATGCCGATGCGGTGTTCGTCTGCCGAGGTGAGTGGGTCATCGACGAGCAGGCGTCCCAGCTGTACACCGGAGGCAGGGTCACGGCCGACTCGTGGCCGGCGCTGGACCTCAACTGCCCTGACCCCAAGGGCTGAGCAGTGCCCCGGGGGGTGGTCATGCCGAGCAGGCCACCCCGCGTGTGCATGAGGTGTAGGGGTACGGTCCCGGCGGGACGCCCCTGCCCGGGGTGTGCCCCCGAGGTCGCCCGGCAGGCTGATCGCGCTCGTGGTAACAGCCATCGGCGCGGCTATGGCAAGACGCATCGGCGGCGCTTCCGCGCGGCCGTGCTGGCGCGCGATCCGGTGTGCCGGTGCGACGAGTCGTGCGTCTCGCGCGGCGTGCTGCTGCACGAGGCTGGCGATTGCGACGAGGTGTCCGGGGTGGCGGACCACTGGCCCCGGACCCGGCGTCAGCTCGTTGCTGATGGTGACGATCCTGACGACCCAGTTCACGGGCGCGGGCTGTGCAAGGGCTGCCATGACCGCCACACTGCGCGATCTTCGCCTGGTGGGTGGCACAGGGGGTAGGGCGTCCGCATCACGAAAACGGACATTGCGGGCG